>NZ_VPDQ01000071.1:0-1393 GCF_013417535.1 Acinetobacter sp. YH12241
GTAATGCCAGTCAGTTAAGCAAATTTTAGTAAAATGTAGTAAAAATGAGTGTATGTAAATACGCTCATTTTTTTATGTCTTTATCTGAACATTTAGAATCCACTCTTGAACATTCTCTCCCATCACTCAACCATTTTTGTGAACTTATTGATTTAAATTGGATTGAAACAAGCCTGCATCAAACAGGTAAGGCATCAATCAGAAGGAGAAAATTACCTGCTGAGCATGTGGTTTGGCTTGTTATTGGGCTTGCCTTGTTTCGAAATCAACCCATCAGCTATGTTGTAGAGCAATTAAACCTCGTGTTTGGTACAACAGAATATTGTGTTCCTAGTGCAGCAGTCCAAGCACGACAACGTTTAGGACAAGAGCCTTTAAGTACCTTATTCTCTCTGCTCAGCCAAGCATGGTTTGATGAAACACAGCAACAATATTCAAACTTTCAAGGACTTAGCATATGTGCTGTTGATGGGGTGGTTTGGTCTATGCCGCTGACCGAAGAGAACTTTAATCATTTTGGCTCATCTAAAGGTAAAACTGCTGTAGCACCTTACCCACAAGTGAGAGCCACGTGCCTAGTCAATACCAATACCCATGAAATCATAGATGCCCAAATAGGCAGTATGGATCAGGGTGAACTCACATTAGCAAATCAATTATCTCCTCCAGCACAAAGTATTACATTATTTGATCGAGCTTATTTCTCTGCTGATTTTCTAATAGGGTGGCAAACACGTGCAGAATCAAGTCATTGGCTGATGCGAGCAAAAGATAATTTACGTTATGAAATTATTAAACGGAATTCCCCACATGATTTTCATATCAGGATGCCAATATCACCTAGAGCCAAGAAGCTTAACCCAACGTTAGGGGATTATTGGGAGGCACGTTTGATTGAAGTTGAGCAGGCAGGAAAAATCAGACGTTACATTACTTCATTATTAGATTCAAAGACATACCCACTTATAGCCTTGGCAAAGTTATATGCTCAGCGTTGGGAAATTGAAATGTGTTACCGAGAAATTAAAAGCAATTTGCAGAAAGGTAAGCTCTTAAGAAGCAAGCAACCAGACTTAATTTATCAAGAATTATGGGGTGTCTTGATTGCCTATAATGTTCTGAGACGACAAATGAAACATATGGCTCAACGAGCTAAAGTAAGTCCTTTGAGAATCAGTTTTCATATTGCATCTATTGCCCTTCTTAATTTACTCAGATTCGACTCTTTGGCTTCTGCAGGTAATCTCCCCAAACATCTGGAAAGTTTAATGGAGAAATCTAATCGGTATGTTATACCTGAGAGAAGAGTGAGGAGTTATCCAAGGGTTGTAAAAGGAAAACCTCAAAAATACCCAAGAAAAAGCCAGTCAATCTCTTAACTGACTGGCATTAC
>NZ_VPDQ01000072.1:0-1392 GCF_013417535.1 Acinetobacter sp. YH12241
GTAATGCCAGTCAGTTAAGAGATTGACTGGCATTTTTTTGGGTATTTCTGTGGTTTCCCTTTCACAACTCGTGGGTAGTTTCTACTTCTTTTTTTCGGTAAAACATACCTTTTAGATTTTTCCATTAAACTTTCTAGATGTTTAGGCAAATTACCTGCGGAAGCCAAAGAATCAAACTTCAATAGGTTAAGGATAGCAATAGAGGTAATATGAAAGCTCATTCTCAAAGGACTGACTTTTGCACGTTGCGCCATATATTTCATTTGTCTTCTTAGAATATTATAGGCAATAAAGACTCCCCATAATTCTTGATAAATCAAGGCAGGTTGTTTACTCCTTAAATGCTTCCCTTCCTGTAAGTTACTCTTGATTTCTCGGTAACACATTTCTATTTCCCAACGCTGGGCATAGAGTTTTGCTAAAGCTAATAATGGATATCTCTTTGAATCTATTAGTGAAGTGATATAACGTCTAATCTTACCTGCCTGCTCAACCTCAATGAGACGTGCCTCCCAATAGTCTCCTAAGGCTGGATTAAGTTTTTTAGCTCTTGTTGATATCGGCATTCTAATATGAAAGTCATGTTGCGAATTACGCTCCACAATCTCATACCGTAAATTATCTTTTGCACACATAAGCCAATGACTTTCTTCTGCACGTTTTTGCCACCCGATGAGAAAATCTGCAGAGAAATAGGCTCGATCAAATAGGGTAATACTGTGTGAACAAGGAGATAATTGGCTTGCCAGTGTGAGTTCACCTTGATCCATACTGCCTATTTGAGCATCTATAATTTCATGGGTCGCGGTATTTACTAAGCAGGTTGCTCTCACTTGTGGATAAGGAGCATCAGCAGTTTTTCCTTTAGATGAACCAAAGTGTGCAAAATTCTCATCTGTATAAGGCATAGACCAAACAACACCATCAACAGCGCACACACTCAGACCGTGAAAGTTTGAGTATTGCTGCTGAGATTCTTCAAACCAGGCTTGGCTAAGTAAAGAAAATAGCGCATTTAAAGGTTCTGATCCTAAACGTTGTCGTGCTTGTACTACTGCGCTAGGAACACAATATTCTGTTGTACCAAATACAAGTTTTAGCTGTTCTACGACATATCCGATAGGTTGATTTCGAAATAAAGCGAGTCCAATGACAAGCCACACCACATGTTCAGCAGGTAACTTCCTTCTTCTAATTGATGCCTTACCTGTTTGATGCAGACTTTCCTCAATCCAGTTGAAATCAATAAATTCACTAAAATGGCTAAGTGAAGGTAAAGAATGTTGAAGGGTGCAATCTAAATTTTCAGATAAAGTCATAAAAAAATGAGCGTATTTACATACACTCATTTTTACTACATTTTACTAATATTTGCTTAACTGACTGGCATTA
>NZ_VPDQ01000073.1:0-1391 GCF_013417535.1 Acinetobacter sp. YH12241
TAATGCCAGTCAGTTAAGAAATTGACTGGCATTTTCTTGGGTATTTCAGTGGTTTACCTTTCACAACTCTTGGGCAACTTCTAACCCTCCTCTCAGGCAAAACATACCTCCTAGATTTCTCCAGTAAACTTTCTAGATGTTTGGGTAAATTCCCTGCGGAGTCTAAAGAGTCGAATCTTAATATATTAAGGATGCCGATAGATGCAATATGAAAGCTGATTCTCAAAGGACTGACTTTTGCACGTTGAGCCATATATTTCATTTGTCTTCTTAGAATATTATAAGCAATGAAGACACCCCATAATTCTTGATAAATTAAATCAGGTTGCTTGCTCCTCAAATGCTTACTTTCCTGTAAATCACTTTTGATTTCTCGGTAACACATTTCTATTTCCCAGCGCTGAGCATAAAGCTTTGCTAAGGCTAGCAGTGGATATATCTTTGAATCTATTAATGAAGTGATATAGCGTCTAATTTTTCCTGCCTGCTCAACTTCAATCAAACGCGCTTCCCAATAATCCCCTAATGTTGAATTCAGCTTCTTGGCTCTTGCTGATATTGGCATCCTGATATGAAAGTCATGCTGGGAATTACGCTTAATGATCTCATAGCGTAAATTATCTTTTGCGCGCATAAGCCAATGGCTTGCCTCTGCACGTGTTTGCCATCCTATTAGAAAATCAGCAGAAAAATAGGCTCGATCAAACAGAGTAATACTATGCGATGGAGGACATAATCGATTTGCCAGTGTAAGTTCACCTTGATCCATGCTACCTATTTGGGCATCAATGATTTCATGGGTGTTGGTATTCACCAGACAGGTTGCTCTCACTTGCGGATAAGGTGCTACCGCAGTTTTACCCTTAGATGAGCCAAAGTGTGCAAAATTCTCATCTGTATAAGGCATAGACCAAACCACCCCGTCAACAGCACATACACTAAGGCCATGAAAGTTTGAGTATTGCTGTTGGGATTCTTCAAACCAGGCTTGGCTGAGTAGAGAAAACAAGGCATTCAAGGGCTCTCGCCCTAAGCGTTGTCGTGCTTGTACTGCTGCACTGGGAACGCAATATTCTGTGGTACCAAACACAAGTTTTAGTTGCTCTACCACATACCCGATCGGTTGATCTCGAAACAGGGCAAGCCCAATCACCAGCCATACCACATGTTCGGCAGGTAATTTTCTTCTCCTGATAGAAGCCTTACCTGTTTGACGCAGGCTCTCTTCAATCCAATTTAAATCAATGAATTCACTGAAATGGCTAAGTGAAGGTAGAGAATGTTGAAGAGTACAATCTAAATTTTCAGATAAAGTCATAAAAAAATGAGCGTATTGGCATACACTCATTTTTACTACATTTTTCTAATGTCTGCTTAACTGACTGGCATTA
>NZ_VPDQ01000074.1:0-1299 GCF_013417535.1 Acinetobacter sp. YH12241
GAGGGCGTTCAAAATTCTGTGTCAGTAAATTTGACTAGATTTTAATTATATCATCTAATCGACCTTCAAAGTAAATGGATAATTGAGTAATCGTTTGTCCCCATTCCTGAATAGGCATTGTCCATTTTTCTGATGCCTGTTGAATACCAATATACAGTAATTTCATCAGACTATCCTCATTGGGGAAAGCTCCTTTGGTTTTGGTTAGTTTGCGGAATTGACGATGTACGGCTTCAACGGCATTGGTGGTGTAAATCGGCTTCCTAATCGCTTTAGGGTATTTGAAATAGGCGGATAGTAGATGCCATTTGGTACGCCATGACTGAATGACCACACCATATTTTTCGCCCCATTTTTCTTCTAGCTCATCCAGTGCTACTTCTGCCGCCCCTTTGGTATCAGCACGGTAAATTGGCTTTAAATCAGCCATAAATGCCTTCTGATCTTTACTGGCAACATAGCGTAAAGAATTACGAATTTGATGAACGATACACAGTTGTATTTCTGTTTGAGGGTAAATCGCTGCTATGGCTTCGGGGAAACCTTTTAGTCCATCTACACAGGCAATCAGAATATCCTGAACACCACGATTTTGTAGGTCTGTCAGTACACTAAGCCAATGGTTCGCCCCTTCGCTTTCCGACAAATGCAAGCCGAGTAGTTCCTTCTTACCTTCAACATTTAAAGCTAAAATGGTATAGATCGCTTTGCTCACATAAACACCTTTATCCTTCACTTTGTAATGTATGGCATCTAACCAAACAAAGGGATAAATTGTATCGAGTGGGCGTTGTTTCCATGCTTGTAACTGAGGGAGGAGCTTATCTGTAATATTGGTGATAGCACCATCTGAAATCTCCAATCCATACATATCAGCAACATGCTTTTGAATATCACGATAGCTCATACCAAGTGCATAGAGTGATATGATTTTATTGTCAATTTCTTCTGATAATTTGGTCTGGTTCTTTTTAACTAACTGTGGCTCAAATTCACCATTTCGATCTCTAGGGGTTTCAAGCTCAAATGAACCTGATGTAGATTTTACTGTCTTGCGAGTATAGCCATTGCGGCGATTACCTTGTTTCGGATTCGCTTCAATGTAATTCTCGATTTCTGCTTCAAGAGCAGCTTCGGTCAGCTGTTTAATTAAAGGGGTGAGTATGCCATTTTCTCCAGTCAGTGCTTGTCCTGACTGGAGTTGTTTTAAGGCTGTTTCAAAATCAAATGTAGTTGCCATAATGCATCATTCCTGTTTTTAACAGTTTAAGGAAATGACACAGTTTTTTGAACACTACC
>NZ_VPDQ01000075.1:0-1277 GCF_013417535.1 Acinetobacter sp. YH12241
AATTACGCAAAATAATTCGGTACTATTAAACATCGGGACTAGAGTTTTAAGTTTTGTGTGGTAACTCAACTGATGGCTCTAGTCCTCTTATTTTTCAAGTCAATTTTTTATCCGCGATTCGGGTTAATATAAGATTATTTACTTACTTCAATAAATTCAAATACTAACCTTAATTCTAAACAATCAAAATTTAACTATCTATTTTTATATTATTAATATCATTAGCATCTTATTTAGATATTAAATTATTAATAAACTCTATTTTAAATCAATAATTTTTATTAGATAAGTTTTTATCAGCTTCCTTGCTTATTTTTTATATAGAAAAACTTTAAATATACAACTATTATAAAATTTTTTTAACCATTAAATATAAATAGTAAAAACATTTAATATTGAGATTAGAGATGGATCCGTAAATTTGAACAACTCCTATAAGTGATATTCTGCTCCTCAAATGATGTTATAAACATCAATATATGGAGTATTTTATGGCACGTAGACCAAGAAGAAATCATTCAAATGATTTTAAAGCTAAGGTAGCACTTGCTGCGATTAAAGCAGAAAAAACACTTGCTGAATTGAGTGCTGAGTTTGATGTTCATCAAAACCAAATTATTGACTGGAAAAATCAATTGATCTCAGCTTCCTCGCAAGCTTTCGATCAATCAAAAGCTCCAACAGAACCACCCATCGATCTAAAAAAACTACATGCAAAAATCGGTGAGCAGGCATTAGAAATTGATTTTTTAGAAGGTGTGTTGAAGAAACTGGGCCGCTTCAACCACAAAAGTTAATCGACGACTCACTTCAGATTTCAGTATCTAAGCAAGCTAAGCTGCTGAAAGTCTCCCGTGGTTGTTATTACTATCGCCCAAAACCTGTGAGTGCATCAGATCTGAAGCTGATGCGATGTATTGATGAATTACATATGCAATATCCTTTTGCAGGCAGTCGTATGATGCGTGATTTGTTGAATCGTCAAGGACATCATATAGGACGACGTCATACACGTACTTTAATGAAGAAAATGGGTATTCAGGCGTTATATTGCAAACCAAATTTAAGCCAGGCTAATCAAGCTCACCGTAAATATCCATATCTGCTCAAAGGGTTGGCTATTCAGCGCAGTAATCAAGTGTGGTCTACGGATATAACGTATATCCCTATGGCAAAAGGCTTTGTTTATTTATGTGCTGTGATTGATTGGCATAGCCGCAAGGTACTTGCGCATAGGGTATCGATTAGTATGGAGGTGGATTTTTGTATTTCGGCTT
>NZ_VPDQ01000076.1:0-1210 GCF_013417535.1 Acinetobacter sp. YH12241
GGGATAAGTGGACGTTACTCGCAGAATAAGCACCGGCTAACTCTGTGCCAGCAGCCGCGGTAATACAGAGGGTGCAAGCGTTAATCGGATTTACTGGGCGTAAAGCGCGCGTAGGTGGCTAATTAAGTCAAATGTGAAATCCCCGAGCTTAACTTGGGAATTGCATTCGATACTGGTTAGCTAGAGTATGGGAGAGGATGGTAGAATTCCAGGTGTAGCGGTGAAATGCGTAGAGATCTGGAGGAATACCGATGGCGAAGGCAGCCATCTGGCCTAATACTGACACTGAGGTGCGAAAGCATGGGGAGCAAACAGGATTAGATACCCTGGTAGTCCATGCCGTAAACGATGTCTACTAGCCGTTGGGGCCCTTGAGGCTTTAGTGGCGCAGCTAACGCGATAAGTAGACCGCCTGGGGAGTACGGTCGCAAGACTAAAACTCAAATGAATTGACGGGGGCCCGCACAAGCGGTGGAGCATGTGGTTTAATTCGATGCAACGCGAAGAACCTTACCTGGCCTTGACATACAGAGAACTTTCCAGAGATGGATTGGTGCCTTCGGGAACTCTGATACAGGTGCTGCATGGCTGTCGTCAGCTCGTGTCGTGAGATGTTGGGTTAAGTCCCGCAACGAGCGCAACCCTTTTCCTTATTTGCCAGCACTTCGGGTGGGAACTTTAAGGATACTGCCAGTGACAAACTGGAGGAAGGCGGGGACGACGTCAAGTCATCATGGCCCTTACGGCCAGGGCTACACACGTGCTACAATGGTCGGTACAAAGGGTTGCTACTGCGCGAGCAGATGCTAATCTCAAAAAGCCGATCGTAGTCCGGATCGCAGTCTGCAACTCGACTGCGTGAAGTCGGAATCGCTAGTAATCGCGGATCAGAATGCCGCGGTGAATACGTTCCCGGGCCTTGTACACACCGCCCGTCACACCATGGGAGTTTGTTGCACCAGAAGTAGGTAGTCTAACCTTAGGGAGGACGCTTACCACGGTGTGGCCGATGACTGGGGTGAAGTCGTAACAAGGTAGCCGTAGGGGAACCTGCGGCTGGATCACCTCCTTAACGAAAGATTGACGATTGGTAAGAATCCACAACAAGTTGTTCTTCATGACGATGTATCTGAGGGTCTGTAGCTCAGTTGGTTAGAGCACACGCTTGATAAGCGTGGGGTCACAAGTTCAAGTCTTGTCAGACCCACCA
>NZ_VPDQ01000030.1:0-8854 GCF_013417535.1 Acinetobacter sp. YH12241
GGAGGATGATTTGAATAAGGTTATTTTATAATGATAAGACAATCTGTCAAGCTTGTACTAAAGCTTCTAAAAGTTATTTAACATAATGGTGGTTATACGCAATACACTTGTATATTAATATAAATATCAGATACTTAATAAAACCAGAAAAATCTAAAAATGCACAAAAAGCCGATTTTGAAACAAGTCGGCTTTTTTATGAGCGGTTTTGATATTTTTTGCCAACATTTTTGCTCAAAAAACACTCAAAACAGAAAATCACCTACAATCTATAAGGCTTTCAACCTGAAAAAAATCCACAATTTATGGGGATAACTCTGGGGCTATTTTTAAGCCATTTTTGTACGCTTTGACGTACAGTAATTTAAGGAATCTGCTTCTAGCTGATCAAAGCTTTATTTCTTATGATGTAGTCAAGGAAAGCAGGAAGCTCCAAACAACAAGAATAAGAAAGATCAGCACAAGGATGGTTAGGTACGACAGAAGTTATACCTTGCAACCAAACACGAAAAACCCCGACAGGATGTCGGGGTTTTTTATTACCATTTGAAAACTGACTAAGTTCACTATAAAATATAGACTATAATCTATATTTTGGTTGTGATATGTGGACAGTCATCACAACAGATCTGTTTAATGAGTGGCTTGAGCAGCAAGATGAATCAACACAAGAGAAAGTCCTCGCAGCTTTGGTCGTTCTACAGCAGCAGGGACCTAGCTTAGGTCGCCCTTTAGTGGATACCGTGTATGACTCTAAATTTACCAATATGAAAGAGCTACGCGTTCAGCATAGAGGTAAACCACTTAGAGCCTTTTTTGCATTTGATCCATTACGACAGGCCATTGTGCTTTGCATCGGTGATAAAGGCGGTAAAAAGCGTTTCTATAAAAGAGATGCTGGACATTGCAGAACAGCAATACGAACTTCATCTCTCAACCCTAGGAGAACAATCTAATGGCTAAAACCTTACAGGAATTATTGGTTAGTCGCTCTCCAGAGAGCCAAGCACGTATTAAAAAAATGGCTGATGAGCTACTGTTAGAGACTCAGCTCCATCTTATTCGAGAAGAGTTAGAGATTTCCCAAAAAGAACTTGCTGAAACTTTGGGAATAAAACAGCCATCACTTTCAGCAATTGAAAATCGTGGTAATGATTTAAAGATTTCAACCATGAAAAAGTATGTTGAGGCAATGGGTGGTAAGCTCCGTATTGATGTGGAGCTTCCAACAGGAAAACATATAGGATTTAATGTGTAACGATAAAAAAGGTAGCTATAAGCCACTGCTGTCCCACAATTTTTCACAAGAGGAAGCTTAAATAAGCTTCCTCTTGTTTAATGGGGATTTTATCGGGTGAGAATAAAGCTTTTAACGTTTTTCTTTCAAACAAATTCACTTGAATGATTCTGAGTAAGCGCTGCACTGTCCAGCCTTCTTTCCCCAGATGTTGAGCGAAACTCACCAGCAAATAGGCGATTAACGCGATCCAAATTTGAGTTTGTATGGCATTACGGCTTCGGCCTAGAAATGACTTTAATTTTAAATTCTGTTTAAGTGCTTTAAAGAACAGCTCCACTTTCCAACGGTCTTTATAAATTGCAGCAATCGTTAATGCTGCCAGATGAAAGTTATTACTCAGAAACTCAAACGTCCTGTTCTTATCGGTATCATAAAATTCTATACGTCTTAATAATTTGGGAGCACCTCTTTTCTTTGCATAAGCACTACTTAATTCAATCCATTCATCCGCAATAATACCTTTAGATGCTAATACGCTGCGGCTAGATTTCACTTGATAAACTGTCTTTGGGCGCAATCGGGTGACAAAACTGACCTTTTGATGAGTCAATTGGGCAAACCATTGATAATCAATATATCCTTTGTCAAATACGACAATACTGCCAGCAGGAAATTTGAATGCTCTGCCTTGTACCATATCATTTTCAATGCCATCCCCAAGCGCCACAAATTCAGGAATGGTATTGCTGTAATTTAAGCCAACGCTAAGTTTCATGCTGGCTTTGGATTCATGCACTTTGGCCCATTCACATAAGGAAAATGACAGATCAATATGGCTGGCATCCAGGGAATATAAGGGATTCTTAAAGCGGAATTTATGAGCTACTTTTGAGTGTTCATAAGATTTAAGCAAGGTGTAAAATAGCTGTTCATACAAGGCTGCAGGCTGTTCCTGATTGATTCGAGCCAGTGTACTGCGAGGGTGATAGACTTTGCTCCGAGAGCATTCAGCTTTTCTTGTTGACACTCTAGATTAGATTGAATATCCCGCAGACTTTGTCTGCAGGAAAGTTGAGACATCAGTATGGCAATGAACTGATCCCATCTTGAAGCGGCTCTAAATTTCTGACCGACATGATGTATTTGAACAAGACGTTCAAAATCTTGTCGGAGTATGGGTTTAATCAATTGATGAAATACGGTATTCTGATATGACAAAACCTGAGTCCTTGGTCGTTAAAGTGTTGGTTCGCACTTATATTTTAACGATTCAGACTCAGGTTTTTTTATTTAAATCAAACTATGGGACAGCAGTGAGCTATAAGCTCCCTTTTTTGTGTTAGAAACCATTTAAAGTGTCTGTATTCTCACCATTAAAAATGTCTGGTTTATGATGATCTAAATAACTTCTCAGGATATGACTCTATGAACGACACTGAAAATCAAAAAAAACTCCCATTCTCAGAGGATGAATTACTCGAAAATATAGATGAATATAAAGCACATGCAGATGAAATTACTGTGCTTACAGAAACCGAATTCGATTATTCATATTTCAAACACTCTACTCCATTTTTTCAAAAACAAATTAATTACTGTAGAGACAAAACCCTTGCTACATAAGGTTTTGGAGTCGTTTGTCTAAAAATAATCATAAAACAACCTAGAGCCTGTTTATTTCCTCTTTGTATCCTTAAACGGATAAGATTTTAGAAAAACCGATGGCTCAGAATTAAAAATCATTTAACTTTTATTTGTAATTGTAAACCGAAAGTATCGAGTAATTTCTGCATGGATTTCAAAGTAGGATTGCTCCCTGGTTGCTCCATTTTTTGCAGTGTCTGTGGCGCAATCTTAGTAATTTTAGCCATATCATTCAGTGTTAAATGTAGCTCTGTTCGAATAAATCGAGCAACTTGATAAAAAGACCAGTCTGGATGATTATTGATGGTTTCAAGCACAGATAGTCTTTTTTCCATTTGTTGAATAGGGGTCAATGGTTTAAAACGTTTATCCATGGCTGATCTCCTCCAACTGCTGGCAAATATTGATTATTCGATATTGGCTATTTTCCAGAATTTCATCCGCTACTTGAAGAGCCTGCATCTTTTCTAACAATCCCCGATAAATTGGTAACTGTTCAATTAATAAAGTTTTAATTTCTTGTGGACCAATCGAAGTGCTTTCAGCTATCTGCTCAATCACAGAACTCAAAAGTGGCATACCACCATGATCATCTCTTTCCCAACGAGTAGTACGTGCAATACCATCAGGATGTAACCACATTGGCGCAAAATCAAATAATGGTGTGAGCTGAATTTTACCATTATTGAAGCGTTGGATTGCTGTATTGCGAGTATGGTTATCTTTATTGCCTAAGGCAACATTTGCGAGATCACGCTTCAAATACTCAAATACTTCCTGCTTTGGTTCGGTACAAGCCTCCATAAGCAGGGTACATATTTGATTATGGGTCATTCTAACCCCAAAGCCCGCCTTCCCACCTAGAGATGCAAGGCTTTCCTGAGCAATTCTTTCAACTTTGCCATTAATTACTTTGCGATCAAATCTTGGAATAAACAAAGTCTTGCCATGTAGCTCAAGATCCCGGTGTACACGTAGTTGCAAGTACTGAGCGACTTTCATATACAAAGCTTCGTTCATCAGGATTTTATTCAAATTTTGATCACTGCCGCGGCTAAATTTAACCAACCAATGCTGCTTAACTTGATCATCTGGAAGAGTATGATCTAGATAGAAAAGATCATCATAACCTTGTGTTAACAACAATTTTGGCCACTCACCCTGAATACCAGATGAACCAGCAATAAAAAGTCCATAAGATGCGAGCGATTCAATAAACTTCTCTTTACGTTCAATAATTTGGCTTAGGCTAAATCCCTGATTCTGCAGCTTTGGGAAATGACTTTGTAACCACTCATGAGCCTCTTTGACTCGCAGATTCCCAATTGGATTTCCTGCGCCTGCTTTTAAAAGCGCCCAGTCCGCTTGTTCCTGAACATTCTCAGAAAAATCAAGCTGTATTAGTAATTCTTTGCGGCCGTATCCTTGAGGTAATAGATCCATAAGAAATGCTGGCCAAGTTGATTCCAATCTATTTTGAACGTTCACTGGTAAGTCATAAGCAAGCGCATGACCATCTCTTAGATCCATATATGAAATAGCATATTCGAACAAATATGATGTACGTGTAGCTGCCTGCCATCCAGCATTTTGATCATCCGTAACCTCAACCAAAGCACAGTCATGCCATTCATAGTCTTGGTAGATTTGCAGTGTACAGTATTGCTTCATAATTTTATTAAAATAGTAAAATATAATGATTTTATTGATTATATATCTATTTTAATATAAAAGTATAATTAAACTAAAAATCTCAATGATCACTCTAGGTGTCTAAGAAGAACTTATACATTTCTCAAAATTGCAATAAACTCATCTGATTTGCAGTAGAATTGATCAATATTAGGTTAAATCTCACCTCCTTATATTTTAGCTATCCTTTACATCATGTCAGAACGTCAACAACTCAGCCTTAGTGAATACCTTGCCACTGTACAGGAAGTCATCCATCTGACTTTTGATGGGGCAGTGTGGGTCAAGGCTGAGATCCGTAATTTAAGTATTAAAGGCGGTCACTATTATCTTGAGTTGGCTGAGAAAGATGAAGAAAGCCATAAGGTGATCGCTAGTTGTAAAGGCACCATTTGGAAATTTACGGCACAAAAAATAGTTCTAAAGTTTGAACGAGAAAGTGGTATTGAACTGTCGAAAGACCTGAATGTACTGATCAAGGTCAAAGCTAGATTTGATCCGCAATATGGCTTCTCGGTCAATATCGAAGATATCGACTCTAGCTTTACTCTAGGAGACATCGCCAAACGCTATCAGCAGATTCTGCTGCGACTGACTGAGGAAGGCCTGCTCAATAACAATAAACAGTTGCCGGTACCCTTTGATATTCAGAATGTCTTGGTCATTGCACCGGAAAATGCTGCAGGGTTAGGTGACTTTAAAAAAGATGCGGATGCCCTGGCTCAGGCTGGTGTCTGCCATTTCGTTTATCATTCAGCAACTTTTCAGGGTAATACTGCTTCTGCCAGCATCATTCAGGTTTTGGGCCGTGCCTTAAGACAGTGGGCTCAAGATTACTTGATAGCACCAGACCTTATTGTGATTATCCGTGGTGGTGGAGCCGTGAATGACCTAGCTTACCTGAATGATTATGATCTGGCCGCACTGCTGTGTAAAAGAACTGTGCCTATCTGGGTCGGTATTGGCCACGAGAAAGACCACACTATTTTGGATGAAATTGCACACCGTTCCTTTGATACTCCGAGTAAAGTGATCGCAGGGATCCGTAACCTGATTGTGGAGCGAGTCAATGAAGTTAGTACTGCTTTGCAGACCATCAAGCTACTGTCACAGCACCAGTTGATCACCTACCAGAGCCAGAGTGATCAGTATCTGAAAACTATCAAAACTCTGACACAGAACCAGATCAATGAAGCCCAACGTAGAGTTGATATGCTGAAGAGTGATACTAAGTATCTTGCTCAACAACAGATTAAACTAGCTTCACAGCAGGTAGAGTCATTGATGAGGGAAACCTTGCTACAGAATCCACGTAATGTGATGGCCAAGGGCTATGCAATTGTCCGTAGCCAAGGCAAAGCCATCCGTTCCATACAGCAGATTACTGACCAGCAATTACAGATTGAACTTAAGGATGGCACCATTGATGCCACCGTGACACAGGTAAACGCACATGAACAATGAAGAACTAAGTTTCAAGAAAGGTTATGAAATTCTCAAGAAAAATGCCGAATTTCTTGAATCTCAGGAAGAACCGGATATTGATAACCTTATGGCGATCGTTGAAGAGTCCATGACTGCCTATAAAGCCTGCAAATTACGTATTGATGCTGTGCAACAGGCGTTGAATGACACCTTTAAAGAATAAAAATTCTAGGTCGAGAAAAGTCTAGAATGTTCTAGAAATAAAGGACATGAGATGGTGAAAACTGACAGTTAACCCAATAAATTTGCTTGAGCAGAGTTTTATTACTAACCACCTTTTCCTCGAGAGGTGTTACATGGATCCCAAACAACATACTTACGTTGTTAAATGGTTGACTGAGGATCAAGCCTGTGTCGGCTTATGTGTCGAGTTCTTCATTAAGCTGACTTAAACCAAATAGGTGAGGCTAATTAATTTAATGGCTGATCTTTAATAATCCCTGCCAGCTGAAATAGTTTTGGGTCAAATGGGTACGATTCATGGACCACTTTCGTTGTGGCAAGTAGCAGCTGCCAACAGCTAATTTAGTTTTCCCATATCTCGCCTGTACCGCTTCTAAAGTCTGCATGAGGCTTTCATTACTTTCACGCTGGCTGTGGTCCGTCAGCAGGTCAGGAGTAAAGCGCTGCTTAGCAATTAAATCCGTCAGAATTACACCACACTTTTTATATTTCACGTCAGATTTATAAATGTGTTCCAGCAGTTGCATAGCTGTTTTAATCAGATCCAAAACACAATCCGTCGGTTCAGGAAACTCAAAAGCCAACGATTTACTGTAATAGGGAACCTTTGAATCAAAAGGATTCGATTGCACAAAAGCAATGACACATCCACATAAGGAAGCGTCTGCTCGTAAACGTATGACCGCATCCTGTACATACTTGCCCATAGCCTCTTTGAGATCATCTTGCTCGGTAACTTTTTCACCAAATGAACGACTTGCTATGATTTGCTGTTTGGGGGGAGGGGCATCATCTAACTGCATACAAGAAACACCTTGCAGCTCCAATACTGTTCTTTGCATTACCACAGAAAAAAGGCTCGCCATGCGATGAGAATCTTGCATCACTAAATCCAGTACCGAATAGATTCCCATGGCATTTAGTTTTTTAACTAACTTACGACCAACGCCCCAAACTTCACCGACCTCAATGTCTGAATAAAGCATTTCCTGATCTAGGAAATCCATATTGAGTAAGTTACACACACCCTTGAAACCCTGTCTTTTTTTGGCAAGATGGTTGGCCATTTTGGCTTCAGTTTTACTACGCCCGATACCAATCGAGACGGGCAAGCCAATCCAATCCAACAATCGTTGTTTCATGTGATGCGCATACTGAGTTAAGTCAAAATTTTGTGCATAACTGGTCAGGTCTAAAAAACACTCATCAATTGAATAGATTTCCTGTTCAGGTGGCGCAACAAAACTAGCCAAAATTGAATGAAAACGCTTGGACATTTCAGCATATAAAGCATAGTTACTGGATAACACCACGACCTGATGTTGCTGAACAATATCTTGTATTTGAAAGAGAGGAACGCCCATTTTGATGCCCAGCGCTTTGGCTTCATTACTTCTTGCCACAGCACAGCCATCGTTATTGCTGAGAACAATGACAGGTTTGTTGTTTAGACTGGGATTAAATACCCGCTCACAACTGACATAACAGTTGTTAATATCAATCAGGGCATAAATCCGCTCGTAACTGCTCATCTGAACTTCTTGATCACACTGGTAACCACACCCCAAATCAGCATGGTTTGATTATCTTTCAAATAGATATCAGCAAAATCAGGATTAGCCGCCTGCAACCAGCATTGATTACCCTCAATCATTAAACGTTTAATCGTAAAATCATTGTCTATCAATGCCAGAACAATATCCCCATGCTTGGCTTCAATACTACGGTCAACGATTAGCTTGTCATTCAGATCAATCCCTGCATCACGCATGGATAAGGATTCCACTTCAACGATAAAGGTTGCCTGTTGGTTTTGAATAAGAAACTCGTTTAGATCAAGGGTCTTATCGATATAGTCCTGAGCAGGGGAAGGGAAGCCTGCAGCAACTTTTTGCAAAGCAACAGGAATCTCATAATGTGTTTTTGTCTCAAGCAATGTAATAGAGGAAATATCGTTAAACTTTGGAGTGTCATTTTTTTTCAGGTATTTCTTGATTTCCAATACACGAGACTCTGGCACCCGAATGACCTTGGTCGGTTCGTTATAGACAAAAGGACGGCCAGAACCTTTGCGTGCACCACCATGCTTATTTTGCGTCATTTTTATTATCAATCTTGATTATGTAACATAATTAAGATTATAGAAAACTCAGAATATAAAAACAAGATTGTCCGTTCTTTAATAAAGTATTATCCCAAATCTTGGGATTGCCATGATATTAGCAAAGCCACAAGATCAGTCAGACGACACAATAAAGATTGTCTAATCCTTGATCGTAGAGACTTTATATTTGAAGCAACAGAAGACCTAAAGGGCTTTACTGGTATCCATTGATTGTTCAGCAACATTAAATAAAACCGTGGAACATTGATTAAAGAATAGGCGTGGAACGTGAAAAATCATAAAAAAAGCCCACTCGAGGGTGAGTGGGCTGTAAACTAGGTGTTAGCATACTGAATTATAACACAATTTAAAAAGCTGTTGTTATTCACCAATTAAAATGTCTATGCGATAAACCATTTAAAATGTCCTGTTTTTAACTGCAAGAGTCAAGAACAGGATTTAAATTTCTTTGTTCATTGCTAGCTTTCTGAGCTTTACGACTCGGC
>NZ_VPDQ01000007.1:0-142863 GCF_013417535.1 Acinetobacter sp. YH12241
AAGAGCCGTTGAAGACTACGACGTTGATAGGTTGGATGTGGAAGTGCAGTGATGTATGAAGCTGACCAATACTAATTGCTCGTGAGGCTTGACTATACAACACCCAAGCAGTTGTATATAAAGCATCAATTGATTTCATATTGATCTAACGATCAGACGAAGCCTTGATTTAGTTAAGCTAATCGAACAAACTACAGCAACTCAGATACATCTGTTAATGCATTCTATTTGAAGAAAGCTAGGCAAACGAAGCGCAAGCAACGTAAATAAGACCATAGCGAGTAAGCATACCAGTTGTGCTGGCGACCATAGCAAGAGTGAACCACCTGATCCCTTCCCGAACTCAGAAGTGAAACCTCTTAGCGCTGATGGTAGTGTGGGGTCTCCCATGTGAGAGTAAGTCATCGCCAGCTCATTATTCCTAAAAGCCCTCTGCTCACGCAGGGGGCTTTTTTTTATGCCTGGAATTTAAGAAAATTAAGCCAAATTATATTAATTTACAAATCAGTTGAATACTGTTTAATAAAAATAAGTGATTAATAATGCTTAAAAAATTATATAAAAATGACGTTACAGTTCATGAAATCATTATGGTTTTGTGTGTTTTTTTATCAAACTATGTTATAAAAGTTAAAGCGGCATGAAAATTGCTTATAAAACGAGATTTTTATTAGGGGGTCATATGAAATTATCAGTGGGATTACGAATTGCCAACTCGCTGTCATTAACTCCACAGTTACAACAAGCAATCCGCTTATTACAATTATCCAGTCTGGAACTAGAGCAAGAAATCCAGCTACAACTTGATAGTAATCCTTTGTTAGAAAAAGTTGAAGAGCAAATCAGTGTTGAAAGTCTTTCTACTGTTGATGCGAGTCAAAAGGATTTAACCAATGAGCTCAATGCAGACCATCTTCCGGACGATCTCCCTGTAGATACCGACTGGGATGATGTCTATACTCATCAACCGACAAGTCTAGGTGCAGCAGAGTTTGAAGAGCGCGAAGACAATCGTCAAAGCCAGCAAAGCTTACAAGAATATATGCTCGAGCAGATTAATCTGCTACACTTTTCTCGCATTGATCAGCTGATTGCCTACTGCATTATTGATTCTCTAGATGAAAAGGGTTTTCTGGATGCAGAAATTTCTGAAATTACTGCATCAGTACAGCATCTTTTATCTTCCATGGATTATGAGGAAGAAATCGAAGAGGATGAAGTACTCGTTGTTCTCAAGCATATTCAGCGTCTTGATCCGATTGGGGTGGGTTCCAGAAACCTAGCTGAGTGTTTATTGATTCAGTTGGATAGCCTGCCAGTTAATACCCCTTGTCGTAATGATGCGGTTAAATTGCTGCAACATTATGAGCTGCTGATTACCAATGAATTACCAAAACTCATTAAGCAAACTGGCTTAAATCAGGAACAATTGCGCTGTGCAGTTGATTTGCTGAAAACTCTTAAGCCATATCCTGGACTAGAGTTTGAAAGTAAGGAATCTGATTATCAGATCCCGGATGTCGTGGTAATGAAAAAGAATGACTGCTGGCAGGTGACGTTAAACCCTGATGTGATGCCTAAGTTGAGACTAAATTCTTTTTATACCAATATGATTCGTCGTGCTGATCAGAGCGAAGATAATCAATATTTGCGTAATCAGATGCTGGAAGCGAAAAACTTTATTAAAAGCATCGATGAACGTCATAAAACTTTATTGAAAGTAGCCACCTGTATTGTTGAACATCAGAAAAGTTTTTTAGAAATTGGCCCTGAAGGTATGAAGCCTCTGGTTTTACGTGATATTGCTGAAGAAGTGGAACTACATGAATCAACTGTATCTCGTGTAACGACTAACAAATATATGCTGACCCCACGTGGATTATTCGAACTGAAATACTTCTTCTCGAGTCATGTGGGAACGACTTCGGGTGGTGAGGCTTCATCTACTGCAATCCGTGCCAAAATTAAGAAAATGATTGCTGAAGAAAATGCACGTAAGCCTTTATCTGACAATGCAATTGCCAATCTTTTGAAAGAAGAGGGGATTGATGTGGCACGACGTACGGTCGCGAAATATCGTGAATCGTTACATATTCCTTCCTCTTCTGAGCGAAAAGTCTTGATCTAGTTTTTGAAATTTGATTATTCTAGAGATTCATTATGACATCGTAATGAATCTTTTTTTCTTTTGAGGAATGGTAAAAATGATCTGAATAAATGCTTTAAATCACGATTTTGCTTGAGCAAGTTATTGTATTCTTTTCATTTTTAACTGTGACTCTTCTGATCCTAACGAAGGTGAGGGATAGAACTATGCAAATAACAATTCGTGGACATCATTTATCAATTACGCCAGCGATTGAAGAAACTATAAAAACGAAATTTTCACAGATGACCAAACATCTGGATCAGGTGAACAGCATGCAGGTTAAGCTTTCCAAAGATCATCAGATTGATAAGCGCTCAAAAAGAGGCAGTAGTAACCATATCGCAGAAGCGATTGTCCGTTTACCGGGTATTGAGTTTTTTGCCCATGCTAATGCTGATGACATGTATACCTCAATTAAAATTTTGACGGAAAAATTAAAAAAACAGATTGACCGATATCGCGAAATGCAGCTGAATCATCAAAGTTTAGCCATTTAAGCGACCAAATGGGGAAAAAGAGGTTTTTAAAAGCCTCTTTTTTTATATATATAATGTATGTGACTAATGAATTATTTTTTACATTTATAGTAAAATGACTCGTTTTACACCCTTAGTCCTATAAGAGGTCTTGTGATGAATAATGAACAGCTCGCTGAAATTTTAAAAGCCGCTTTTCCTGAGGCGGATGTTGCTGTGAGTGGTCAGGGCGGAAAATTCGATCTCCGTATTGTGGATGATCAGTTTGAAGGTAAACGTCCGGTTGCACGTCAACAAGCTGTTTATGCTCCTCTCAATTCCCATATTGCCAGTGGTGCAGTGCATGCTGTGACCATTCGTGCATTGACCAAAGAAGAATGGCGTAAAGCAAGCTTATTTGGAGCTTAATCAATTAATGGATAAATTCTTAATTCAGGGCGGTATTAAGCTCGACGGTGAAGTGCGTATTTCTGGTGCAAAAAATGCAGCGCTTCCATTATTAGCAGCAATGATTCTTGCTGATACGCCAATCACACTTAAAAATGTTCCAAATCTAAAAGATGTAAATACCTTGGTAAAGCTGATCGCAGGTCTTGGGATCACGATTAGTTATGAAGGCGATACAGTTATTGCAGATACCTCTACTTTGGATAACCAGTTTGCACCTTATGAACTCGTAAAAACCATGCGTGCTTCTATTTTGGTGCTTGGTCCTCTATTGGCGCGCTACGGTAGTGCAAAAGTATCCCTGCCAGGTGGATGTGCGATTGGTTCTCGTCCAGTCGATCAGCATTTGAAAGCACTAGAAGCTTTAGGTGCCGAGATTGAGGTTGAGGCCGGCTATGTCCATGCTAAAGTCGATGGTCGTCTGAAAGGCGGTGAAGTTGTCTTTGATATGGTGACTGTGGGTGGTACTGAAAATATTCTGATGGCTGCAGTATTGGCGGATGGTGTGACCACGATTCGTAATGCGGCGCGCGAACCTGAAATTACTGATCTTGCTCAAATGCTGATTAAGATGGGTGCGAAAATTGAAGGTCTAGATACCGATACCCTAGTGGTTACCGGTGTAGAAAGCCTGCATGGCTGTGAATATGCAGTAGTGGCCGACCGTATTGAAACTGGTTCTTATCTGGCTGCTGCAGCTATTACAGGTGGTCGTGTTAAAACCACACATACAGATCCAGCTTTAATGGAAGCTGTACTGGATAAGTTTGAAGAAATGGGTGCAGAAGTCACTCGTGGTGATGACTGGATTGAACTGGATATGATGGGCAAACGTCCGAAAGCGGTGAGCTTCCGTACCTTGCCACATCCAGATTTCCCAACAGATATGCAAGCCCAATTGATGGCAGTCAATGCTATTGGTCGTGGATTTGCCACAATTTCTGAAACGATTTTTGAAAACCGTTTTATGCATGTTCCTGAATTGGCCCGTATGGGAGCCAATATTCAGGTCGAAGGTAATGATGCTGTCGTAACGGGTGTAGAAAAACTTTCTGCAGCACCTGTGATGGCAACAGATTTACGTGCTTCATTCTCTTTAGTTCTTGCAGCACTTGCAGCCGAAGGAGAAACATTGATTGACCGTATTTATCATATTGACCGCGGTTATGAAGATGTCGAAGCAAAGTTACAAGGTTTAGGTGCCCAAATTAAGCGAGTAAGTTAATGAGTGATATGAGAAACGATGATCCAAACTTTGACGTAATGGGCAATTTTGATCATGGTTTAACGTTAGCATTAAGCAAGGGCCGTATCTTAAAAGAAACTTTACCTCTGCTTGAAACAGCAGGGATTAACCTGCTGGAAGATCCGGATAAATCACGTAAGCTGATTTTTCCAACCACGCATAAACAGGTACGTATCCTGATTTTACGTGCCTCTGATGTGCCGACTTATGTTGAGAATGGTGCGGCAGATATCGGTGTAGCAGGTAAAGATGTGTTGATGGAACATGGCGCGCAAAATGTCTATGAACCATTAGATCTTAAAATTGCCAACTGCAAATTGATGACAGCAGGTAAAGTCGGCATGGAGCGTCCGAAAGGCCGTTTAAAAATTGCGACTAAATACGTGAATCTGACCCGTCAATACTACGCGAGCCTCGGTGAACAGGTTGATGTGATCAAGCTTTATGGTTCAATGGAACTTGCACCATTGGTGGGTTTAGGTGATTACATTGTTGACGTGGTCGATACAGGCAATACACTGCGTGCCAATGGTCTTGAGCCACTTGAAGAAATCTGCAAAGTCTCTTCACGTCTGATTGTGAACAAAGCCAGCTTTAAACGTAAGCAAGCATTGCTGAATCCAATTCTTGCCCAGCTTGAGCAAGCAGTGGAAGCACGCGAACAGGCGAAAAAAGCTTAAATTTAAGCTTGATCAAAGACCGCCCACTTTGGGCGGTTTTTTATTGCTGATTATAAATATAAGAAGCTCAATGCTTTCATCAATTTTATCAAAAGCTATTTCCAATAAAACTCATAGCACAAGTCTGTTCTAGCTACCGACAAAGTCTTTGAAAACAGGTAAACTAAAGCCTTCGAATTCAAACCTTATGGGTAAATTGATGCGACGTTTATCGACACAAGATCAAAACTTCAAGCAAGCGTTTGCTGACTTGTTGGCTTTTGAAACCGTGAATGATCCTGAACTTTTAAAAACTGTAGACCAAATTATTGCTGACGTACGTCAGCATGGTGATGCTCATGTTCTTAAATTGACTCAGCAGTTCGATCGACATCCAGCGCATCAATTTTCAGATTTAGAACTGACTCAAGAGCAACTTAAAGCAGCTTTCGAAGGCTTAACGACTGAAGTGCGTGAAGCCTTAGAATTGGCTGCAAACCGTATTCGCGAATTCCATCAGGCACAAAAACAGGATGGTTGGACGTATGTCGATGCTCTAGGTAATACCTTGGGTCAGAAAGTGACGCCATTGGATCGCGTAGGGATCTATGTTCCAGGGGGCTTGGCTTCATATCCATCTTCGGTGTTAATGAATGCTGTTCCTGCACATGTGGCAGGTGTAGGTGAAATTGTTATGGTGGTGCCTGCTCCAAATGGTGAACTGAATCCATTGGTCTTGGCTGCTGCCTATCTGGCTGGCGTACACCGTGTATTTACCATTGGTGGCGCACAAGCGGTTGCTGCATTGGCCTATGGTACAGAAACCATTCCACGTGTCGATAAAATCACTGGTCCAGGTAACCGTTTTGTGGCTGCGGCAAAACGTGCAGTATTTGGTCAGGTCGGTATCGACATGATTGCTGGTCCTTCAGAAATTCTGGTCTATGCAGAAGGGCAGAACAATGCCAAATGGTTAGCGATGGATTTGTTATCTCAAGCTGAGCATGACACTGTTGCTCAAGCTGTATTTATTACGCCTGATGAACAGCTTCTCAATGAAGTAGAACAAGCAATTGAAGAGCATTTGCTAGCTCTACCAAAAGCAGAAATTGCCCGCACTTCAATTGCCAATCGTGGTGCATTAGTGCTTGTGAAAGATCGTGCTGAAGGTATTGAGCTGATTAACCAAGTAGCACCTGAACATTTAATGCTGTGTTTGGATGAAGCTCAAGAAATGGCTGAAGAGATTCGCCATGCCGGTGCGATCTTCATGGGACGTTATACGCCTGAAGCGATTGGTGACTATTGTGCAGGTCCAAACCATGTATTACCGACATCGGGTACAGCACGTTTCTCATCACCACTGGGTGTGTATGATTTCCAGAAACGTTCAAGCCTGATTATGTGTTCTGAAGATGGTGTGAAAACCCTTGCGAAAACTGCAGATGTTCTGGCACAGCAGGAAAATCTGGATGCGCATGCCCGTTCAGCACGCTACCGTTATCAGTAATTAAATACTTATATTGAATAAAAGATATTTCTTTCCCTTCGGGAGAGGTTAGGTAAGGGGAATTATTTAACCTCTCCCTAACCTTCTCCGAAAAGGAGAGGGAATTTGAGAATAGAAAATGTCGAATATCACCATAGAGCAAATGCGTTTTTGGAGCCCTGAAGTCCGTGAGCTAGAGCCTTACGTTCCAGGCGAACAGCCCAAAATTCAAAACCTTTTAAAATTAAATACCAATGAAAATCCGTATCCACCATCACCGAAAGTCGTGGAAGCGGTGCAAAAAGTTTTAGCCAATGGCGCAGATGTTTTACGCCTTTATCCAGATCCCGATGCATCTGAATTGAAACATGCCATAGCTAAACAACAAAATGTGGCTGCTGAAAATGTCTTTGTCGGTAACGGTTCTGATGAAGTTCTAGCACATATCTTTAAAGCCTTTTTTATTCAGGAACAGCCACTGCTTTATCCAGATATTACCTATAGTTTCTATCCGGTTTATAGCCAGTTCTTTAGTGTCAAAACCAAAATCTTGCCACTGAATGAAAATTTTGAAATTGTGGTAGATGATTATAAACAGCCAAATGGCGGTATTATCATCACCAATCCAAATGCGCCAACCAGTATTGCGCTTAGTTTGTCTGCCATTGAAGAAATCCTGCAGGCGAATCCTGATTCAGTGGTCGTCATTGATGAAGCCTATGTAGATTTTGGTGCTGAATCAGCAGTGAGTTTGATTGATAAATACGAGAATCTAGTAGTCTGTCAAACGACTTCAAAATCCCGCTCTTTAGCAGGCTTACGTGTCGGTTTTGCGATTGCCCAACCACATCTGATTGCAGCGCTTGAAGCGGTAAAAAACAGCTTTAACTCTTATCCAATGGATCGTTTTGCCATTGCGGCTGCGGTCGCTTCATTCGAAGATCAGGAATACTTTGAAGCACAAAATGCCAAAGTAATTGCCAGTCGTGAAAAACTGGTTAATCAGTTGAATGAGCTTGGTTTCAAAGTCTTGCCATCAAGTGCGAACTTTATTTTTGCTTCACTACCATCAAAAGATGCAGGTGAGTTAGCAGCTGAATTACGGGAACGCGGCATTATCGTACGTTACTTTAATAAACCTCGTATCAATCAATTTTTACGTATTACCATTGGTACAGATGAGCAAAATCAGCGTTTAGTAGATACATTGAAGAATGATATTTTAGCTTAATTAAATCCACCCTAACCCTCCTTTGATAAAGGAGGGAACCTTTTTCTTTTTAAAGAGAGAGAATCCCCTCTTTTATAAAGAGGGGTTAGGGGAGATTTATAAAAAAGCGGCTCAACCGAGTCGCTTTTTTATTTATTTAGGTTGTCCCGTCCTGAAATAAGTTTACACCTTAAGAGACTTATTTTATGGAACATGCACAAGAACAACGAGTTAAACGCACACAACGTGATTATAGCTTCGCCTTTAAAATGATGGTTGTACATGAAGTAGAAAAAGGGCAAATTACTTATAAACAAGCTCAGGCAAAATATGGTATTCAAGGAAGATCAACTGTGCTGGTATGGTTACGCAAGCACGGACAACAGGACTGGACTTCGAATATGCCGACTTCTTCTAAACGCCAATTAACCCCCCAACAACGAATCCGCCAATTAGAAAAGCAGTTAGCCGCAGAAAAGCTTAAAACTGAATTTATTCAGGATGTGATTTATCACATTGATAAAGAATGTGGGACTGATCTTGGAAAAAAGTATACCGAGCACGTTTCAAAGATTGGCAAAGCCAAAGAAGACTAAGCGTTTCAAGTTATTGTCAGTGGTTGGGAATCACCCGACAAGCTTATTATCAAGCAGAAAAACGTGCTCAAATGACTGCACAAGCAACTGAACAAATACTTGAGTTGGTTATGGAATATCGTTGTCTCATGCCAAGTATCGGAACACGTAAGCTGTATTGGCTTATTAAAGGCAAATTGTTGCAGCGTGGTTTAAAGTGTGGACGGGATCAGTTATTTAAAATATTGAAAGAGCATAATTTATTGATTCACCCCAAGCGTCGCTATACAAAAACTACGGATAGCAAGCATTGGATGAAGAAGCATCCAAATTTATTAAAGGATTATTCAGCAGTGCAAGCCAACGAAGTCTTTGTTAGTGATATTACTTATGTTGAGAGTGCTGAAGGCGTACATTATTTATCCTTAGTGACAGATGCTTATACCCGTCAGATTAAAGGTTATAAGTTATCGAATGATATGCGTGCGGAGAATGTTGTGCAGGCTCTACATATGGCGATGCAGCATGTGACGGATCGAGCGACAAGGATGATTCATTATTCAGACAGAGGCTCTCAGTATTGCTCTGAACTATATCAATCGGCATTACGCCATTATGGGGTATGTCCTTCTATGACAGATGGAGGAGACTGTTACCAGAATGCATTAGCAGAGCGGATTAATGGAATATTAAAGCAGGAGTTTTTAATTACACGATGTCAAACCATGAAGGAGTTAGATCACTTAATTGCGGAATCTATTATGATTTATAATTGCTATAGACCACATTTAAGTTTAAATATGAACACCCCGAATCAGACGTATGAGCAAACTAAAACCGAGCTAATTGCTTAACTCGGTTTGAAGTGGAATACTGTCAATCTATTTCAGGACAAGACAGGTTTATACCAGGTATTGAGTAAACCCAGCATGGCCTCGACTTTATCAAAACACTCCTGATATTCCGCATCACAATCCGAAGAAATCGTAATTCCACCACCGGCCCAAAGCGAAACCTCATCCTGATATTTCTGAATGGAGCGAATCAGAATATTCCAGCTTCCTGTTCCATCGAAATTAAAATAACCTAATGAACCACAATACGCTCCACGTGGAGCACCTTCTAACTCTTCAATAATTTGCATGGCGCGAATCTTTGGTGCACCGGTAATTGATCCGCCTGGAAGTGCATACAGCAATACATTAAAAGGATGCACACCTTCTTTTAATGTCGCTTCGACTTCGCTGACCATATGATGTACTTGGTTAAATGACTCAATATTGAATAACTTAGGTGTCTTGACTGAACCTGTTTCTGCATAAACACTGAGGTCATTGCGTAGTAAATCTACAATCATGACATTTTCAGCCTGATCCTTCTTTGAGTCTTTTAAGCGTTGTTTGGATTGTTCATCAAGCACCGGATCGGCAAAACGTGGCATGGTACCTTTAATCGGTTTAGTGACAATTTTTCGATGTGCTTCAAAGTCAATAAACAGTTCAGGTGAACAGCTCAATAATTCAAAATCACCAATACGAAGATAGCCCGCATATGGCGCATTGGTTAATGTCCAGAAAGCATGTGCAGTTTCTAATAATGAACCTTCAGCCAGTGCTGTAAATTCCTGGGTCAAGTTAATCTGGTAACAATCACCGGCTAGAATATAATCCTGAATATCCTGGAATGTCTGTGCATAGCGAGATTTGTCCCAACGTGGGCTGCAAAGGGTTTTTAATTGAAACTTAGGCGCTATGGAGGCTTGATTTAATAGAGTTTGAAGATGATTGAAAATATCTGCTGCTTGCGGATCATGACTATAAAATACCCATTGATCAGCTTCGAACTTGATATAAGAATCAAATTGACCGATAAATAAGCCAGGTTGAGCTCGCTCCGGGTATTGGATGTGCTGTTGAGCAGCGTAATCATAGCCAATAAACCCAACATAACCCCCAGAAAATTCATTCGCTTGAATATCTGGAGTTTGCTCAAGCTCTAAGATGAGTTCAGCTATATCAGCCTGATATTGCTCGATATCTACTCTCTTAAATGACTGAATTTGTTCATCCTGCACCATAAAATATTTCTGTGCACAGCAGGCAATAAAAGGCTGCCCATTATTATTTAAATATATCAGGTGATCTAAGGGGCTTAATGCATGCAATAGATCTTTAAGCTGAAGAGATGCAAAACTTAAAGGACAATAGTAAGGAGCTTCGTTCATTCAGTAGCGCATATTCCGATATGAGCCGGTATTTTATATCAAGAATAGGAAAAAATATTTCTAAATCATCAAATACCGTTTGTCGGTAAGCTCAATATTGCGACCAACGACAGTTGATCAAAATATGACTCGACGTTAAGTTAAGTGGGCGAGCAAAATTACTCAAGGAAAGATGCTTTGCGTTGTCAGAAAATAAAAAACACAACGTCGGCACTGAGTGATTCACAACCAAAAAAAATAGTACTCTTGGGAGAGTAAACAATGAAAAAATTCACAAAATTGGCTTTAGCTGCTTCAGTTGCTTTTAGTGCAAACGCAATGGCGATGCAAGCAATGGATGATGCATCTCTAAGTGAAACAACTGGTCAAGACGGTCTTAGTATTGGTATTGGTATCTCTAAAATTGAAATTGAAAAGTTATTTATTCATGACAATGATGGTTTGGGTATAAGTGCATCAATTAACATGAATGGCTTAGTATTAGATGCAAATAATGCTATTGCTTATACAAGGGGTACATTACCAACGAATCAAGGTGGTGCTGTAGTTAATATCCCAACACAAACAGCTACATATGATTCTGTTCGTAAAGCTGTTAATTTAGGTGGTACAGGTGGAGCTGCTGCGATTACTATCTATGGTAATGGTATCGCTGGTGATGCAAACGAAAGTCATGGTATTGTGATTGGTGCAAACTATGATAATAATGGCGCTTATCTTTTAACATCACGTAACCTTGCAGATTTAACTATTGACTCTGATGCGGGGGCTGGCAATCCATTCATCAATATTGGTGCCCAAGTTTCAGGTTTAGATATTAAAATTGGTAAAATTGGTATTCAAGCCAGTGGAACTGATGATCCTACCGCACTGCGTCGTGGTGGTACAGGTGTAGTTAATGATATTTTAACTGGATTGTCTGTTAAAACTGGCCCAATGTCTGCCAATATCCAATTGGGTGCAGCACCACAAGGCGCAATGGTTAAATTGAATGCAAACATGATCGGTGGCTTAACCATCCAAAATCTTGGTATTTTGGATAACTCGACTAAGCAAGGTGACGGTGACGGTTCAGATGCTGCAAACCGTGCAGCAGGTGTGATCCATCTTGATACAATTAAAGTCACAGATGCAAACTCTGCTAATTTAACGCTGAACCAAGACATCAGTGTATTTGGGGCAACAGGCGCTGGCGATAACGAGAAAGGTTATGTACAAATCCTGAGCACAAGTGGTGCGCATGATATGAAAGTACAAGGTATTCGCTTAGGTAGTGCAGATGCAAAATCCATTGGTGATATAGAAGTTCAAGGCATGCAAACTTACTATACTCCAGCTGGACAGCAAGGTGTTTACCATCCAGGTGCAGTGATTACTATTCGCGGTCACTAAATTTCATTGTAAAAAAGCGCGTGTTTACACGCGCTTTTTTTTATGACTACCACATCTATCTAAAAAAATAAAAAAAGACTGTATTTTTTTGAAAAAGAAGGTATCTTTCTAGTTACAGGGAAGTAGAGTGAAGACTCTATAAAAAGAAAAATTAGGCACATCATGCCAATGATAAGAAAAGTAAAAGAATATGTTAGAGATTGCATTGGGCTCGGCATTGATGTATTACGCTGCCAAAGAAGCTCTGGATATTAAAAAACAGCCACCAGGCGCTGTTCACTATACTGAAGTTCTTGATTCAAGAAATGATTCTTTCGTACGTATGCACCGCGAACATGTGGAAGTCAAACCTGCACTGTTAGACCAGTTTCAGGGGATTGTGCGTCAGGCTTACGATTATAGTTGTGGTTCAGCAGCACTTACGACTTTATTAAATGGCTATGTGGGTACTCGGCTGGATGAGCAGCAAGTCATGAATGGCCTAATGAAATTTGGTGAAACGGATAAAATCATCGAACGTCGTAGCTTTTCCCTTCTTGATATGAAGCGTTTTGTTGCTGCCTTAGGCCTGGAAAGTGGTGGCTATCGCGGAGAATTTGAAGATCTGGTTAAACAGGGACAACCCGCCATTGTTCCTATTTCCTATGCAGGATTTAAACATTTTGTCGTGTACAAAGCTTATAAAAATGGACGGGTGTATGTTGCCGATCCAGCACTGGGTAATATCAGTTTTGATGAACAGCGATTTAAGGAAGTTTGGGAAAACAATACTTTATATTTAATTAATGTTCCTGAACAATATCGAAAAAACTTTTTGGCATTAAAAGATTCGGATATGCGTCATGTCGAAGATGCAACCATTAACCGTTATGCTTTAGTTGATATGCAGTATCCACAGTTCTATATGGATAAAATTGCCGATAAAGCATCGACTATTCGTATGGATCGTAACCGTAATGTAGATTCAGAAAAATTTGGGGAATATCAATATAATTTTCTCAGACTTTATTACAAGAATAAATAAAACGAAAAGATGGCTATAGAAAAATTAAAAATGGTGAAATGGATATGAACAGTAAATGGATGAACAAGACATTCTTGGCGCTCAGCATTCAGATGGTTATGGGAGTGGCATGGGCTGCGGATGAGCCTGAACTGGGTGAGTATGAAACGGTTGAGGAAGAAGTAGTCGAAACTGCTGCATCCATTGATATTCAGCCTGAACCAGCAGCAACTCAAGCTGTAGAAGAACCTGAACTTGGGGGGTATGAAACAGTTCAGGAGGAAGCTGTAGCAGAGCCTGAACTGGGAGGATATGAAACCGTTCAGGAAGAAGCTGTTGTTGAAACAGCTGCACCTGTTGAAGCTCCAGCCGCTCAAGCAGTAGATGCATCTCAAGCCTTACAGAAAAAAGAAGGAGATGCTACTCAGGAAGCAAGTCTAGAAGAAGTATTTACTTCAAATGAGCGTCAATACTCACTTATTAAACAAGGCGAAATTTCATCCTATTACGATATTGATTATACCTATTATCGAGATACACAACTCGATATGGAAATGGCACAGGGCCAGTTGTATCAGCTCCGTGTTCAGGAAAATGCAACACATAGCCTGACCAATACTTTCACTTTTCAGTACGGGGTGAAAGATAACCTGACCTTAACAGCTTCCTTACCTTTGGTGGCTAAAACAGATTTATTAAAAGATACCTCTACAGCAGGATTAGGGGATATTAGTCTAGGTGCACGTTGGGAGCCATTCCCTTTAAAAGCAGGTCGTTTACCACTTATTTTATTTGCTAATTTATCGACTAAAACAGGTGATAGTCCATATGAAATTAATGCAGCAAAAGATCTGGCTGCAGGTAAGGGATATTACTCAGCCGGTGTGGGGGCGAGTACACGTAAATATATTGACCCAGTGGTGCTGTTTGCCTCAGTTTCTGCAAATTATGGGTTTAAAGAATCGGGCTTAGATCAGCGTCGCGGTACACGCATTATTGAAGAGTTTGAACCAGGGATTAGTGGTGGTTTTGCTTTCGGTTTTGCTTATTCATTTAACTATGACGTTTCCATGACCATGTCTTATCAGCAAAGCTTTAATACTGGTGCAGAATTTAAGTATCACACGGGTGAAAGCTATTCAGCCGCTGATCAGACTAGCTCGACTTTTGCGATTTCTTTAGGAGTGCGTGTATCCCCAGAAACCATTGTAAATGGTACGGTCGGATTAGGGCTGACCGAAGATGCACCAGATGTTTCACTGGGACTTTCATTCCCACTTGATATTTTAGGTTTCGGTAAGAAATTCAGTTAATAGGGGTGTCGTATGAAAAACATTCGACTTAGCCCGTTATTAACAGGAATTATTCTTGCGGGCTGTTCAAGTTATACCTTTGCACAATTAGGGACCAACCTTTCTGTTGACCTGCGTGCATTGTCTATGGGGAACGCAGTTACTGCAGATCCGCCAGGAGTGAATGCAATTCACTTTAACCCGGCTGCATTGGCTAAAATTGAAGGCTTACAAACCGAACAGCAAATTATTGTTGCGAACTTTGATATTCAGCGTGAATTTACGGTTCCTGCTGGATATAACGTTTTTGGTTATTCAGATGATCCAATGGTCTGTAATGATGGACCTGAAGTGTCTTCTGATTTATGTACAGATTTTAAGGGCCCAGTGAAGGGTGATGTAGAGTATGTCAGTCTCTACGTACCAATTTTGAAAAAAATGGTGGATTTGGGTGAAGGCCTCCCGATGGCAGCACCTACCATGGGGGTCTCTTATAAACCACCAGGCTCTAAAGCAACTTATGCAACTGCCGTTTATGCACCGCTAGTTGCAGGTTTTGGTCATGAAGATGGTAATCCTGCCAATTTTATGGGACAACAGGTTGCTCTGGAGCGGATTACATATTTATCTCCATCAATTGGTTATGAAGTCAACGACCAGCTTTCGATTGGTGCTTCAATCGGGATGTCTTATCAAGCCATTGCCATGAAAACAGATTTACGTTTTCCCAATGAGCTGATTGGCATGTTGCGTATGATTGATGAAGTCGTATGTACACCATTTAAAGAAAATTCTGACATCATTACTGACATCTTGTTGCTCGGGATCTGTAATGCTGATGAAGGAATGAACCCATTTGGTAAATTTGGCCAAATGCAACTTTCATTAGAACAAAATTTAAGTCCAAGCTATAACCTGGGTGTTCTATGGGAGCCTACTGAAGATTTCAGTTTTGGTATGGTTTACCAGAGTGCTGCCAAAATGCGCTTAAAAGGTAAATATCATATCGATAATGCCAAAGCACCACAGGAAATGATTAAAGGTCTGATGACCTCCCCAACTGGCCAGATTTTAGCTGCAATTCTTGGTTTTCCAAATTATATCCCTTCAAGTGAATCGGGTCTGGTTTCCATGGATTTCGAATACCCAGCTCACTTTCAGGCGGGGATCAAATATAAGGTAATGCCAGATCTACAAGTCAATTTTGATATTGGCTGGACAGATTATGCTGCTTGGGACCAATTCAAGTTTGAGTTCGACCGTACCCTGTCTGCCTTGAAGATTGCCAAACTGTTATCTGCCAATGTAACGGATTCTTCACTTGCATTACCGCTTAGGTTTGAGTCGCCATGGAACTTCGGGATCGGAGTAGAGTATTCAGCAACTGACCGACTGAAACTTCGTGCTGGCTATGAACCACGTACCAGTGCCATTCCAAAAGATAAACGCAATACTATGGTACCGATTAATGATGCACAGCTATTTGGTTTAGGAGTGGGCTACCGTTTTGACGCAGATACGGATCTGGATCTATCTATTGGTTTCTTACGCAGTAAAGATAATATTCCAGCAAATACCAGTAGCCTAGCGAACCAGACCGGGGTAAATAACCTGTTACTGAATCCATATGCAGGCTTGAATGTCAAAACAGATACCAAGATCACAATTTTAGGTTTGAACTATCGCACGCGTTGGTAAGGAAGAAATGATCAGAACAGGGAACTTAGGGATAAAAATGGTACTGGCATTAAGTCTGGTACCATGGTCTTTTTATACAAATGCCAGAGAGTTTATTACGATCATTGGGCCCGATGGGCGACCATTAGTTGTGCCACGTCAAAATAATGAGCAGAAAGAAACAACAAAAAACCAAGCGGCCACTACTCCGAAAAAATTGACTACGCCCGTTACATCTACTGCACAGGATCTGAAAAAATCCGAGCCAAAGGCGGTGGAAAAAAGTGTGACAACAGGTGAGCAAAAAAATAATATGGTTGTACAACCAGTACAACCAGTACAACCAGTACAACCAGTACAACCAGTACAACCAGTACAACCAGTACAACCAGTACAACCAGTACAACCAGTACAACCAGTACAACCAGTACAACCAGTACAACCAGTACAACCAACTAAACACGTTGAGTCTAGATTACCGCAGCACTTACCACCAGTGACACAGCTTCAAACCCCTGAACCTGTCATTCAGGCAGTACCTGATCCTGTTCAAAAACAGGGTTTCAGTCAGGTTGAAGGGGTGGAATATGTGGATAGTGAATATCTGGAAAATAAAGAATTTAATCTGGAAGGTAAAAAACGTTTCTATAGTATGCCTGAAGGGATAGTTGATAAAAATATTGGGTCAACACGTGTACAGACGATTGAGCGTGAAAAAGGAGTTGGACAGTCGATTATAAAATCCTTGTTTCAACAACCTGTCGTAGATTCTGGTCCTATTGTACTGGCTCAAACCTACTATCGTATTTCTCAGCCTGAATCTGTAGAAAGCTTAGGTAAGCAGTGTTTTAAAGATAAAAAAGTTAAGAATGCGAAAGAGATTAGTGCAGGTAAATCCATTAATCTGTGGCCACGGGCACCGCTGAAATCAGATGAGTTTGATTATGAAATTGTGAAGCTAAAATCTGATATTAAAAATATTCAGATTCAGTCTTATGCTTCCCGTCAGAATAATCCTGCTTATTACTGGCCATTTGTTGTATTTCTGGATGAACGAGGCTGTGTTTTAGAAGGGGCGGGCGGTTTTAAAAATCAGGAAGCACAAGCCAATATTATTCAACATGAGAAGATACAGGGAATTATTCAGATTCCTGCGCAAAGCCAATATGTATTAATGACCCCACTCGCTTCAGCCATAGATGTTGAAGACAAGATGCTGACAAATTATGGACAACTAAAACTAGTCGCCATTCGATAAGGACGATTCGAGTAGAATAAGATGAAAAATAAAATATTATATCCATTTGCTTTCACTGCTTTATTTGCCGCCCTCAGCGGATGCGGAGGTGAAAGTGCGAATGTCATACCAGAACAAAATGATGAAGCCACCACGAACGGTTCATGCTCTGCTACTGCAACGAATTGTCTGGAATGGGGGCTTGAATATCCAATTGATGGTCTTAATTTTAATTGTAGTGGTGATAAAGAAAATACCTTTATTACTTTATTTGACCAAAATGATGGGGTGGCGTCAGGTACTTGTCAAAAAGCAGATAGTATTGAATTTTATCTGAAAAGTTTTAGTGATACCAAAATCAAATTGGGTACTGTGAAGCTTTCTGAATATATGAACCTCAGTACATCGAGTCAATTACCTCGACTAAGTGTACTTGATATTGCCAAGGGAATTACTGGTCGTAATATTGCCAGAATCGAACAGACAGATCCAACCGTACAGGTGGCGATGAAACTGGTCAAAATCTGGCAGACCTTGGCACTGGAAAAAGGTCGTATCTATAATCCGACGGATGTACAGCCCTTGTATATCACAGAGGATATGCGAAAGAATCTGGGCAAAATTAATAAAGATATCAGCCTGACAGATGCAAATTTAGCAGAAACCCTTAAACCTTTTATTGATATTAGCCAAATTAGTGATGATCAGGCCTTTGAAGTCGTAAAAAAATTGGCCAATATTGCCAGCGCAGCAGTATATCAACCGGAATTTTCTCTGTTCTCAACTTCAGGCATTATTAGCAGTAACTTGACTGGTTCTGATGGTCTGGCGGGTTGTAATAAATCTGTATGTGACATTAAAGATAAAACGACTAAATATTTATTTGGACATTTTATCCTGATTACAGACCGCCAGGGTTATACCTTCGGCAGTGGACTACAGTGGCGCGATACCCAATTAAAACTGGGCTCCAATAATCTGGGATCTTTGGGTGGCATTAATGCGGAATTGATCCGTAAGGTCAAACCACAGCAAATTACGGCAGTACCGCAAACCAGTTGGATTAGCCCTGCAACGAGAATGCTTTCATCAAATGCACCATATAAAATGAATGTGGCTAACAACAGCAATCCATTAGAAATTTACCAAGGTCGTTTGCTGAGCGATTATGTGATTGCCGGTAAAGAAGCATTTTATAAGATGGCCACAGGTAAGACTGAACTCAGCGATGCTGATCGTGCCAGTCTTGGCTTATGGCGTTTTAATGCCGATGATGACAACTATAGTGGCTCAATTGATCTTTATAAAATTTTCCCGATCAGCTATCTGGATCGTCAAGTCTTTAGAACAGCTGAAAATGTAGAGCCAGGTGAAGAATATATTTTCCCAATGTATGGCAACATGGAGTTTAAATTTAGCGAAAACTCAATTAGCCCTGTTACAGTGGGTGTTGTGATTGATAGTAATGGTGATGTGCGTACCAATATGCAGTCCGCGAGCAATCTTGCAACTGATAGTATTAATGGTTGCCAGGGAGATATCTTACCGGCTGGACTTAAAGACAATAATGGCGTTCAACAATATCGTCTCGGTACATTAGGCCGTGCATTTATAGATGAAAAAACAGTATCTATGCGACTGGTCTTCGCTGATCCTGTATTTGGTTCATTAAATGGTGCCCTGGTGGGTATGAACTCCACTATTCAGGCTTCAACCAATACAGATGATAAGATTGTGATTGGTGGGGCATTACTCAACTTATCTAATGTACTGAATGGAACCAGTCGTGTGGGCTTTACCAACTCAGCTGGAGAAAGTGTAGGCTGGGCAAATACTTATGCCAGCTTCCAGAAAGTCTATAACAACAATAATACTGATGAAACGACAGAAGAGACCAATCTGGCCAAGCTAAGTGGCGGAAGTGTTTCATTCAAATTAGCGGATTGTTATAGCATCAAAACTAAAAACAAATCATGAAATAAAAAAGCCCATCAAATGATGGGCTTTTTTATAAAAAGACATTTTAACCTGTGTGATCCAAACGAGTTCCCAAGGTCTCAAGATGCATCGGGAAGTTATTGGTTTTACGGTCTTCAAAATAATGACGGAGTGTATGTTCTACACTCGGGAAAGCCAGTTCACTCCAGGGAATTTCATCTTCATCAAATAAACGTGCTTCAATGGTTTCTTCACCTGCACCAAATTTTCCATCAATCAGTTGAGATTTAAACAGGACATAAATCTGGCCAATCCGCGGAATATTGTACATGCAGTACAGCTGTTCAATATCTACTTCAGCTTCGGCTTCTTCACGGGTTTCACGTGCTGCGCCCTGTTCCATGGTTTCAAACAGTTCCATATAACCGGCAGGGAGGGTCCACAGTCCATAACGTGGTTCAATCGCACGGCGGCAGAGCAGAACTTTATCTTCCCAGAGCACCAATGCACCGCAAATCACTTTTGGATTAATGTAATGAATATATCCGCATGTAGTACAAACCTTGCGAACCTTCTGATCGCCTAAAGGAATTTTCTCTGTTGTTTTATGTCCACAGTTCACACAGAAGTTCATATTCATCATCAATGATAACAGTAAGGTCAGGATAACTGAAAAATCAAAATTTGGCATCATTTCTATCCCGCCAAATCAAAAATCAGCTATGATGAAATTATAGTCGCATAGGGAGCTGAATGAATGGATGAGCTGGGATTAATACAACGCTTGCAGAAACATTTACGATTTTCCAAACGGATTCAAACTGCACAGGCTGCTGTATTAATTGCGATCACAGATGAAGCTGATCCCAAAGTTTTGCTGACACGTCGTTCAGCTTATATGAATAATCATGCAGGGGAAGTCTCTTTTCCAGGGGGTAAACGCGACCCGCAAGATACCAGTAATATTGTAGTGGCTTTGAGAGAGGCGTATGAGGAAACGGCGCTTAACCCATTTGATGTGCATCTGATCGGGGATCTCCCGATGCAAAAGGCACGTAACGGGATGCTGGTTAAGCCTGTGGTCGGTATAATTCCGCCTACCATTCAACTCATTCCTCAGCCGACGGAAATTGACCGGATTTTCTTTGCTTCCTTACAGCATTTGCTGGAAGCCCAGCCGATGCCTTATGAAGTACGGTTTGCCCAACAGTCTTTATATTTTCCAAGTATGCGGGTGGAAAATGAGATTGTCTGGGGACTGACCGCACGTATGCTAATTTCATTATTTCAGTACGGGCTCGACTATAAAAAAGACTGGCCATTTTTACTTAATTCACCTGCGTTTAAACGCTCAAAATTTTTTAACCGTTGAACAGGATTTCAGCCATGTTATATCAGTTTCAGGGACATACACCAAAAGCAACATATCAGCCATGGGATGGTTGGGTGGCACCTACAGCGACGGTCATTGGGCAGGTTGAATTAGGCAAGCAGGTGAGTGTCTGGTTTGGCGCCGTCGTTCGTGCAGATAACAGCAAAATTCGGTTAGGTGACTTCACTAATGTTCAGGAAAATGCAGTGCTACATACTGATGCCGGAATTGAAATGAACATCGGAAATTATGTGACCATTGGTCATCAGGCCATGCTGCATGGCTGTACCATTGGCGATAATAGCCTGATTGGAATTCAGGCAGTGATCTTGAATCATGCCGTGATTGGCAAGAATTGTATTATTGGTGCCAATGCTCTGATTCCAGAAGGGAAGGTGATTCCTGATAATTCGGTGGTAATGGGCTCACCAGGCAAAGTCGTGAAAACTTTAGATGAAGCCAGTATTCAGAAACTGAAAATGAGTGCCATGCACTATGCTGAGCATTTCCAGAAATTTCAAAATCTGGAAGAAGTACAGCTTTAGGCTGTTATCTGAATAATGTCCTCAGTTAAGCCTAGAATTTTCTAGGCATTTTTGTATCTGGCTTGGGAAAATCTCGCCTAGAAGATATGAGTGGAGTATTATATTCGACGTTTTTTATATTCTCTGAATTAAGGTTGTGCATGAAAGTGCTGGCATTGGAGACTGCCAATGAGCAGTGTTCCGTCTCTGTGATCGATGATACTCAAGAACTATTTTTTCAGCTTGATGCGCGCGCCAAGGCACAAACGCAAACCATTCTCCCAATGATTGAACAAGGCCTCAATGATCTGGGCTTGGCTGTGTCTGATTTGACAGCAATTGCCTTTAGTCGTGGCCCGGGATCGTTTAGTGGTGTTCGTATCAATGCGGCTGTGACCCAAGCTTTGGCTTGGTCAAATGATCTGCCTGTAATTCCGGTATCCACTTTACAAGCTTTGGCGCAAGCGGCATATCGTTTGCATGGTTTAACTACAGTAACTGCCGTACTGGATGCACGGATGAATGAAGTCTACGTGGCCAGTTATCAGTTAGATGCTCAAGGGGTTATGCAGGCTGTTGATGAAGAACAGCTTTTGAGTTATGAACAAAGTGCCGAGGCAGTCAAATTTACTGTGGTGGGTTCAGGTGCCAATCTAGTTCAAGAAACAGCATCTGAATATAAAAATGTCAGTGCAACAGCGCAGGATATTGCCATGATTGCGCGTGCAGCAGCAAAAACAGAAAATTGGGTCAGTGCAGAATTGGCACTTCCGGTATATTTACGTGATAACGCATGGAAAAAAATTCCAGAACAAGGCAAAGCATAATTAATCAGGATTAAGCATGGATCTTTTACTGCTGCTGAAAGCAGCAATTATGGGTATTGTTGAAGGTATTACTGAGTTTTTGCCTATTTCCAGTACTGGGCATCTGATTTTGGCTTCAGAATTAATGAATTTCTGGACTAAACAAAAAAGCGATGTTTTTGTCGTCGCAATTCAGATGGGGGCAATTGCCGCGGTTATTTATGAATATTGGGCACGGCTTTGGGGTGCAGCAACCGGGATCGTAAGTGGTGAACCGCAAGGACGCCGTTTAGGGATTGGCCTGATTCTGGCCTCTATTCCCATTGTGCTGATTGGTCTGACCCTAGGGCAAACTGTAAAAGAACTGCTATTCAATAATATTGCAATTGCCATTGGTTTGATTGTCGGTGGTCTGATCATTATCTGGATTGAAAAGAATCCACCTAAGGTACGTGCCCAGGAAGTTGAAGATCTAACCGTAAAAGATGCGATCTGGATTGGTCTGATTCAGGTCTTATCCCTAATACCGGGAACTTCACGTTCAGGTGCGACCATTATCGGGGCGATGTTCCTTGGCGTATCACGTAAGGCTGCAACTGAATTTTCATTCTTCTTGGGGATTCCGGTTATTATCGGTGCAGGCCTGCTCGATCTTTATCAAAGCTATGATGTTTACAGTACCACAGAAGACTGGACAGTTCTGGCAGTCGGTATCATCGTATCGTTCATCTCGGCGCTTTTATTAATCCGTGCCTTGGTAGCCTATGTGGCAAAACGTGATTTCATGGTTTTTGCCTGGTATCGCATTGCCTCAGGTTTACTGATTTTATTATTTGCCTTTACAGGTTGGAGATTATGGTAAGCACGATTCGCTTATATACCGAATCTGAGTATCAAGAGAAAGCACAGCACTTCGAGGCTGTGCTTTCTTCTCGTGATGTAGAGGTTAGTATTGAGGTTATTGAAAAGCTGAATGCACGTTTCTTGCGTTTACATCCCGAACTGGCCCTGTGTGTTGATGCTGACGGCCTATGGCTCTGTGCCAATGGCATGAAAATGCAACCAGATTGGCAAGCAGAAGTAGGGCGTTTAAAACGTGCCTCTTTAAAATCGGAAATGATTGCTCGTGCTTGTAACCTCGGAGAAAAGCCGACTCTTATCGATGCGACAGCTGGGCTAGGTCATGACAGTCTGTTGATGGCACATTTGGGTGCTCAGGTGACCTTGGTCGAACGACATCCTATTTTATTTACCCTGCTTGAAGACAGTCATCACCGAGCGAAAAAGGATACTTTTCTAAGTTCGGTGGTTAACCGGATTTATCTGGTTTTTTCAGATTCTGCAGACTATCTGAAATCACAGGCTGAGCAGAATGCGGTCGTCGATGTGGTTTATCTGGACCCGATGTTTCCACAACGTGACCAGAATCAGCAGGCACCGAAAAAGCAGGCACAGGTGAAAAAACAAATGCAGTTATTACATTTGCTTTTACCGGAAGATGGTGAAATGGATCTTGGAGATAATCTGCTGGAACTGGCACAAAAAATTGGCAAGCGGGTGGTGGTGAAACGTCCTCGTCTGGCCGTATTTTTAGCTGGAAAAGAGCCAAATCATCAATGGTCTGGTGATGCTTGCCGTTTTGATGCCTATTTTCAGCATGAACTGGTTACTTAATATGAGAATTGCTTCAAAATAGATCAAGGATTTGTTATATATTTAAAAATTGGCATTGATAAAACTTATATCAAGCATAAACTTATTGGGCACATTAGCGAGCCACTCATCTCCCTGAAATCATATGATCGACTTTAAACCCTCCATCAATTTTTGGCACGATTTTAAAAGCAACCAAATTGCCGGGATGTGGTTATTTCTGGGATCTCGGCGTTCGCTGCAACTGGTGCGTCCCTCTATTCTGCAACTGGTATTCTGGGGGATTTTGGGCGGCTGTGCTAACAGTCTCTTTAGCTGGCTCAGTTCTGGTCGTATGGGAGATTTCAACTCTCAAGGTCTCATCAGTTATGCGCTTTGGCCCTTTATTGCCTTGATTGTCGGGATCTTTTTGTCCCAACGGGTGAATAATCCTCGTCTGATGCTGGTACCCGCATTGCTCTGGCTGGTGCTGGATACGCATATCATGCTGTTCCAGAGCTTGATCCAGTATCTGGGTGATCTGGATTATCTACCCTATATTTTCTATGCCTATATTCCGACCCTGTTTGTCATGCTGTTTGTCTGGCAAAGTCTGGCTGTGGTCTGGGTGATTTCACGTGAATTAAAATGGCCGTGGTGGGAACGGGCACTGATTATGCTGGCCACCTTGTTTACCTTGGTGGTGTGGCAGATTTCGGTGAAAGATCAGCCCATCTGGAAAGTTGAAGAAATTCCACCAAGTTTTGCTGAAGATGCTTTTTATGCTCAGCCGATCTTGCTGAACAAGGCACTAGATGCAATTGAATATGGCGAATTTGCACAGTCGCATTGGTACTTTATGGGTGTGGCTGGCGCGAGTTATCAGGATGTGTTCTATTCAGAAATAGAGCGGATTAAAAAGCAGTTTGATACCCGGTTTGGGACTTTTGGCCGTTCGATTATGCTAGTCAATCATCCGGCAACACGGACTGAGATTCCACTTGCTTCCAAAACCAGCATGGAATTGGCCTTGCGCCGTATTGGCCAGCAGATGAACCGGGAAAGTGATGTGCTGTTCCTGTACATGACCTCGCATGGCTTGCCAAATGAATTTGAAATGGAAAATGCACCGCTAGATCTGGCATCAGTTGATCCAAAATGGTTGCGTGATACTCTGGATGCTTCAGGTGTGCGCTGGCGAGTGATTGTTATTTCTGCCTGTTTCTCAGGCAGTTTCGCTTCGGCTCTGCAGAATGATAATACTTTAATTATCACAGCCTCTGCTGCTGACCGTCAGTCTTTCGGTTGTTCGAACGAAGCTGACTATACCTATTTCGGCCGTGCTTTCTTTGATGAGGCCATGCGTGAAAATAACAGTCTGAAAGCCTCTTTTGAGCAGGCCAAGACTACAGTGGCTAAATGGGAAGCAGCTCAAGGATTTGAACCGTCAGAACCACAATGGGTGATTGGCAAAAATATGGAATTGATGTTGCCACAACTGGAACAGCGTCTTTTCCCTCCAGCGACGACCACTTCAGCATCTCCGTCTGTCGCTTTGACTCCATAAACCAATCTACAACTTTAGAAAATAGAAAAAGGAATGATGATGGAACTGGTACAGAATAATCGAAGCTTTGAGGGTGAACAGCGGATTTATAGCTTTGAGTCTAAAATATTAAAAAAACCAACCAGATTTGGAATCTTCCTGCCGCCACAAGCTCTGGAAGGCCAAAATTGTCCAGCTTTGTTCTATTTAGCTGGCCTGACCTGTACGGAAGAAACTTTTGCAATCAAGGCACATGCCCAGCGTCTGGCTGCCCAGCTTGGCCTGATTCTGATTACACCAGACACTTCACCGCGTGGAGACGATGTTGCCAAAGGGGATCACTGGGATATCGGGCAAGGTGCCGGATTCTATATTAATGCCACTCAAGCACCGTGGGCTGAACATTATCAGATGGAAAGCTTTATCGTCGATGAGTTGTATGAACTGGTGTGTGAAGAGTTCGTAGTTCAGGCAGATAAGATCGGGATTTTCGGTCATTCCATGGGTGGACATGGCGCTTTAACTTTGGCTTTTAAATATCCGGAAAAATTCTGTTCAGTTTCGGCATTTGCACCGATTTGTGCACCAAGCCAATGTCCATGGGGTGAAAAAGCATTCTCAAATTATCTGGGCGAAAACCGCAAAGAATGGTTGAAGCATGATGCAACTGCGCTGGTTCAGGAAAAAGGTGCACTGTTTAGCGATATCCTGATTGATCAGGGCTTTTCTGACCAGTTCTATAGCCAGCTGAATCCGGCTTTATTTCAGCAAGCTTGTGATGCCGTGAACCAGAAATTAACCTTACGTGAACATCAAGGTTATGATCATGGTTACTATTTTATTCAAAGCTTTGTAGATGACCATTTACAATTCCATGCCGTACAATTAAATCCATAAGCCAAGCAACAAAAGCGCAGCAAACTTAAAAGTACAATGAAACTCCAAAAATAGGTCATGTTTCTGGAGTTTTTTATATGAATATCAAATAAATATAATAAAAATGGCATATAAGTTGCTATTCAAAAATCAGGTAGAACCAGTTGCAGTTAAGAACACGATGCACAATAAGCCTGAACCAGAGATTGACCAACCATCACCTCCACTAGAAAAACACAGCTTCCGATTTCATGGCAGTGCCACGGAATATTTTGGAATCTGGATGGTGAATCTGATGTTAACCATCATTACGCTATACTTTGTATAGCCCTTGGGCAAAGGCACGCCGTATCCGCTATTTCTACGGTAATACCCAATTGTTAAAACATCGCTTTGACTTCATCGCCATGCCAAGCCGAATTCTGCTAGGTCGTCTATTGGCATTGGAGTTGTATGTGGTGACAGTGATCTTGACCAATTACTCCATTCTTATCACCAGTTCATTATTTCTGATTGCTGCGATCTCTCTACCTTGGTTAATTCGGATGACCCTGAAATTTAAGGCCCGGAATAGTAAATATGGCAATGTCCGGTTTCATTTTAGTGGAAGCAATCGGGAAGCCTATAGGGTTTTATGGCTCGCGATATTGGTCAATATTTTCACCCTGTTTCTTTTCAGCCCAGTGGTGATCTGGCTATACAAACGTTACTGCTTTAATCATTTATCGATCGGACAACTTCAGTTTAGGCTGGGGATTCAGTGGTCTAAATTTATGTCGGCAGTTTATATCCCCTTATGTCTGTGTCTGCTAATTGGTATCGCATGGAGCGCAGCAATCGTTTACTGGGTCGATTTGATCGGTACAAACCTGTTTACCTTGGGTGTTGTATTGAGCTATCTGTTTTGTCTGGCCTTGGTCTGGCCGATGATCTCTGCACGCTTATATATGTATACCTGGAATCATGTAGAGCTTGGTCAAAGCTATTTTAAAACCCGGGTAACGACATGGCGCTATAGCTGGATTGTACTCAGTAACTGGATAGTGCGTGCACTCAGTTTGGGACTCATGATCCCTTGGGCGAGCATCCGTTTATATGAATATCAACTGGCTAACCTAGAACTCTATCTAGCAGAGGACGAAACTAATCTAAAAAATATCTTGCAGCGTGATCCAAATGCTATAGCCAATGAAGTACTGGATATCTTTGATTTCGATGCATCGTTATAGAGGCAAGTAGGATGAAGCGACCTGTTGAAGTCAGATTTTATGATGGGGTTTTGGCCGAAGCCCAGCGTGCATGGATTGTCCCTGATCAGCAACGCGGGATTGCCTTGAAACTCAGTGAAGAAACACCCAAGCAAGTGAGCGAGGCTGACTTTTATTTTACTTATCCCGATATGGCGTATATTGGCGGGGTCGGGGGACGTAAACCGATTATCGAACTGCCTGAAGATCGTCGGATTGAATTTTTGACCAAAGCACCGCATTGGCTGAAGATTAAATCCAAAGAAATCTATCATGCCATATGGAAATTTGAACGTTCTCCACTCCTGATTTTCTTCTCGATGATTATCGTGATATGTGCGGTAATTTTTATTCTTAAATGGGGAATTCCATATACGGCCCAGCAGCTCGCTCAATTACTTCCGGAACAGACCTTGATCGAGGTAGGAAATCAAACTGAGCAGAAATTAATTGAGCAAACTGAGCCATCCAAGCTCTCCGCAGAGCATCAAGCACATCTAAAAAAATTGTATGAACAAAAAATCGCGGTAGGACAACCTGCAAAGATTATTTTCCGTCAAGGCGGAGAAATCATGGGACTTAATGCCGCTGCGCTTCCGAACAATACCATTATTGTCACCGATGAACTGGTCAAGCTCAGTGGCGCAGATGAAGAAGTCCTTGCAGTACTGGCGCATGAACAAGGTCATCTGGTACAAAAACATAGCATGCAAAAAGTGATTTCCAACCTGGGTGCAGCAGGATTATTTGCCTTGGTAACAGGAGATTTAAGTGATGTGGTGGCGGCATCTATAGCGGTACTCGCCGATGCGGGATATTCACAGGCGCTTGAACTTGCTGCGGATGATTATGCCATGCAACATTTGCATCAACAGCAGATCTCCAGTATTCATCTGTCGAACTTTTTGCAGCGGGTTGAAAACGCTAGAATCCTGGCAGAGCAGAGTAAAACGATAAAAATGAAAAACTTTACCCTGAATATTGATGGAAAAGAACGGCAAATTACCGAGTCTGAACTGAAATGGTTGCGTTTGATTGGAAAACTCAAAAAATATCTGGAATCGCATCCCGAGCTGGACAAAAGAATTGAACGGATTCACGCATTTGAAGAAAAAATGAGCCAACCTGTTTAGCCCTGATATTGAGTATAAAAATTCATATCTCTATATCCTGAGGATCGAGGCGTGTTTAGCCTCGATTTTTTATTGATGGATATGCGAGTTTTCCTGTCTTAATCAATCATTTTCATCCAGGCCAAGTGATATTAAGCATAAATACTGTCCAGCGTTACATAGCATTGTATTCACACAACATCCAAGTCACAGTAGCAGGACTGGATTTGGTATAATGAGAAAAATCCAATTTCAGTTAGCCAGGTCCTTTCATGTCCAAGCCTTATTTAATTGCACCTTCTATTTTGTCTGCCGACTTTGCCCGTTTAGGTGAAGAAGTTGAAAATGTACTTCAGGCCGGTGCAGACGTTGTGCATTTCGATGTCATGGATAATCACTATGTACCCAATTTAACCTTTGGTGCAGGGGTATGTAAGGCATTGAAAAAATATGGTATTCAGGCACCTATTGATGTGCATCTCATGGTGAAACCTGTAGATCGCATGATTGGTGACTTTCTGGAAGCAGGCGCAGATATTATTACGTTTCATCCGGAAGCATCTGATCATATTGACCGTTCTTTACAATTGATCAAATCGGGTGGTGCTAAAGCCGGTCTGGTATTTAATCCAGCAACACCATTGCATTATCTGGATTATGTACTGGATAAGGTTGATCAGGTATTGCTAATGAGTGTGAACCCTGGCTTTGGCGGACAGAAATTCATTCCAATGACTTTGGATAAATTACGTCAGGCGCGCAAGATTATTGATGCTTCAGGTCGTGATATCCGTTTAGAAGTAGATGGCGGTGTGGGACCAGCAAATATTCGTGAAATTGCAGAAGCTGGTGCAGATATGTTTGTGGCCGGTTCAGCGATTTTTGGCAAGCCGGATTATAAAGCTGTGATTGATGAAATGCGTAGTGAGCTGGCTAAAGTTGGTCAAATTCAACTTTAATCTCTAAAATGTTTAAGGTGCATAAATCTGTGGATAACTTTATGGATAAGTGTGTAGATATCTATGTTGATAACCATATGGATATGTTGCATATTTTGTAATCGTTTGTAGCCTAATTGATTGCATCTTAGACAAAATTTGTATAAAAAGAACTCAATTTGGGTTCTTTTTAGATATGTCAGCCCTTGATTTTAGTGATCGTTTATTCATCAAAGGTTAATAATCAAGCCAAACAAAAAGTGATCAATAGGTCTTAGTTTTGTGTTTCATTGTGTAAGATCTCCACGCTATTTTTAAATTTAATTCATGTGCATAACTTAATAATATGGACTTATTCCTTGTTTGTTTTTCTTACTCAAGTCTCTGTAATGCCATAACACGATGTCCCGTGTTGGCGTTCCTTAAGATAGGCTGAAATCTTCAGGTTGTCCTGAGCATTTGAGTAAGACATGGTTAAGTTAATTCTCATTCAGTCAAATTTTGTAAACGGCAGTTTGGTTTTGTCATCTGTTTTATAAGATGTTTATTTTTTTAGGGGGAACGACCTCCCTTGTTGATTAAATTTATAAAATTCAACAAGAAAAATCGTCAGGACGGCCTGACTCTGTTAATTAGGAGGAAGGCAATATGGCCTGGATTATACTTGTATTCGCTGGACTATTTGAGATTGTCTGGGCCTATTCCATGAAGCTCTCAGAGGGTTTTAGCAGACTCACACCGAGTATTTTTACGATTGTTTTTATGGTGCTCAGTTTTGTATTGCTGGCCTATGCCATGCGTACTTTGCCTCTAGGAACTGCCTATACCATCTGGACGGGCATTGGTGCAGTCGGCTCATTTCTGGTCGGTGTTATAGTTTTAGGTGAACCTGCTTCTGCTATGCGTATGCTGGCTGCGATGCTGATTATCTCCGGACTTGTTTTGATGAAATTATCCTCCTCCTAAGAGCTGTTGAGCAGTTCTGATTTCGAGTAAAATAAAAACTGGCAAGCTTGATTCTGTAGGAGTAGGGCCATGCAGCTCAGTTATATTTATATGGACTCGCCTGTAGGGCAGTTGCAGCTGGTCGCCAATGAAACGGCGCTGGTAGCTGTACTCTGGGATTGTGAAAAACCGAATCGGGTCAGATTGGCAACTCTGGTTGAAGATCCACAGCATCCTGTGTTGATAGAAGCTCGGCGTCAGCTTCAGGAATATTTTGCCGGTCAACGCAGTGTTTTTGAGTTGCCTTTAGACTTTGCTGGTACTGATTTTCAGAAAAAAGTCTGGCAGGCTTTGCTGAATATTCCTTATGGACAGACCCGAAGTTACCGGGAAATCGCTGAACAGGTCGGTAATGTTAAAGCAGTGCGCGCCGTGGGCGCTGCCAATGGTAAAAATCCGATCTCGATTATTGCACCTTGTCATCGGGTGATTGGCAGTAGCGGTAAGCTGGTAGGCTTTGCAGGCGGTCTGGATAAAAAAGAAATTCTGTTAAATATTGAGCGAACCCATTAAGATCAAAATCATAAAATTAATGAAAATTAAAATATGGATCAGTTCGCAACACAAATCTTAGGCCAACTCTGGTCGAGTTTATGGTGGGTTCTTCTACTTTTTATTGGTTTGATCGTTTTTAAGTTATTTAAACCATTTTTAAAAGGAAAGCTGGGAGAATTCGCTGTTGCCACGCATGTCAAACTTTATCTGAAAGATCTTGAGTATCGGTTATTAAACGATTTGACTCTTCCTGATGGAGAAGGGAGCACAACACAAATTGATCATCTCTTATTAAGTCCTTATGGCCTGTTTGTGATTGAAACCAAAAACTATAAAGGCTGGATCTTTGGTGGCGAGCGACAAAAGACCTGGACGCAAAAACTTTATAAAAATAGCTATAAATTTCAAAATCCGATTCATCAGAATTATAAGCACATCAAAGTTCTGGAGCAGGTGCTGGCTGATATTATTGAGCCAGACCAGCTGCATTCTGTGATTGTATTTATGCCAGATGCGGTATTCAAAACCCCAATGCCGAATTATGTATTTCGGGGCGCAGGTTGGACAGATTATGTAAAAAGCTTTAATCAGCGAGTTATTTCTGATACCAAGATTAAACGTATCCAGATTCGCTTGGAGAAGGAAGTACTAGAAAAATCCTGGAAAACCAACCGTGAACATGTTGCAAATTTAAACAGGCGAGAATCCGAACAAAAAAGCCTTTGAATCATTCAAAGGCTTTTTCTTAATTTTTCGAGGCTTTTAGCTTTTCAGTAATTTCAACCAGCTGTTTAATCCGTTTGACCTCATCCCAAAGTGTTTTGGCCTCAGGATAATGCTTGGACATCATCCCCAGCCATTGTTTGTAACGGCCGACCATATTCATTTCCTTTTTATAGGAACCATTCAGGAAACGGATTTGCAGTTCAAGCAGCTCATTCCAGGTGATAAGCGGCTCATCAGAATTCTGGCGAATACATTGGGTCAGATCAGGTGTAGTGACCGCACCACGGCCAATCATCAAGTCTTCACAGCCTGATTCTAGCTGACATTGCTTGGCATCGGCATTGGTCCAGATTTCACCATTGGCAATCACATTGATCTTTAAGGCTTCACGGATCGGTTGCAGTTGGTCCCAGAAGGCTGGCGGAGTATAGCCATCGGCCTTGGTCCGCGCGTGGACGGTGACCCAGGCCGCTCCAGCATCTTCAATGGCATGGGCATTTTCCATCATGAAGTTGCGATCCATATAACCCAGACGCATTTTCGCCGAAACCGGGATATGTGTGGGCACTGCATCACGAACAGCTTTGACCAGTTCATAAACGACTTCAGGTTCATCTAGCAGCACTGAACCACCACGGTGACGGTTTACGGTTTTGGCTGGACAGCCAAAATTCATATCAATCGCAGGAGCACCCATGGCAGCGACTTTCACTGCATTGGCTGCCAGCATTTCCGGGTTATTTCCCAGAAACTGTACATGCACCGGCGTACCGGCAGCAGTTTTGCCGTCATTTAACAGTTCAGGGCAGTAGGTGTGATAGATATGATCTGGCAGCACCGAATCCGTGACACGAATAAACTCGGTTACACACCAGTCGAAGCTCCCGACGGATGTCAGTACATCGCGCATAATCGGGTCAGTTAAGCCTTCCATGGGTGCAAGAACAAGTTTCAATGGTCAACACCTGTTAATTCGAAAAACGGTGTTATACGGCTTTTTGGTGGGAATGTCCAGGCAGTTTAATTTTCATATGAATTGCAGAAAAAGATTGAGTGTGAATGAGTATCTATTGATCTTTTGCTATCGAAATAAAAAAACCTTAAATCGACTGATTTAAGGTTTGGATTTAAATCTTAAAAATCTAATATTGTCTTAATCGATTAGTTTTTCGACTTTCATACTTTCACGATAATACTGACAGCCTTTATACAGCAGGAATACACCGATTACACCAGCTACAGCATTGACGATAGAAATCGAATTACCCACCATTAAGGTATTTTCATAATATCGGTCTGTAATCAGCGCCACAGCAGTTGTACCCACACCGAGTGCAATCAGGTTAGAAATCAACAGGAATTTGGCTGATACTTGGGAGCGCAACTGGTTCGGTGTCAGCATCTGGGTAGCAGCGGCTGATGCTGGAATCGGGAAGGTGGAGAAGAACATCGCCACAAAGATCAGTGCGAATGAAAGCTGCATATTGTCGACTTGGGTAAACAGCACGCTTGGAATGATCAGGGCAGCACAGCCAATTGCACCGGCACGGATTGCTGCATCGCTATAGCCACGTTTAGAAAAGAAGTCGATGAGCCAGCCACAGAATAGGGCGCCTGAAGTATTTGCGACAAGAATAATACTTCCAAGGATATATCCGGTCTGGCTTGCATCCAGGCCAAAGTGACGCATGTAGTAGGCCGGTGCCCAGCCGAGCAGGGAATACAGCATCATAGTATAGAAAGAGAAGCCAATAAAATGACAGAAGAAAGTCTTTTTATGGGTTTTAATAAAACCGATGGAATTCTTAAAAGATGCTTTAACGGCGACACCATTCGCATCCATTTTGAGGCCTTTACGCTCGGGTTCCCGTACGGTCAAAATCATGAGCAGCGCCAGCAATACACCCGGTAAACCGACAATCATAAAGGTCAGTTGCCAAGTCTTGATCTCACCAATTACCGGTAAAGTAACGAAACTAACATCCTTGAGCAGACCGATGACATAACCGCCGATCAGGAAAGCCAGTCCTGAACCGATAAAAGCACCAATGGCATAAACACCCAGCGCACGGCCTAGTTTATGTTTAGGAAACAGATCCGCCACGATTGAGTAAAAAGCAGGAGATAGGGCTGCTTCACCTGCACCGACACTAAGGCGAGCCAGGAACATCTGGATAAAGTTTTTACTGAGGCCACAGGCTGCAGTGGCCAGACTCCAGAAAGCGATCCCAACCGAAATAATTTTCACACGTGATTTCTTGTCGGCCAGTGCGGCGATCGGTACGCCCATAAAGGCATAAAACAGCGAAAAGGCCAGCCCCTGCAATAGGCTGAACTGGGTATCACTGAGCATCAAGTCGGCCTTAATCGGCTCAATCATCAGGGATAAAATCTGGCGGTCTACAAAAGACAGAATATAGGCCACCATACAGATGATCACCACATACCATTGATAGCTGCTACGTTCCGGAGCTGCTGGTGGAATTTCTGTAGCTACCTGTTCAGGGATAGGCGTAGTAATTTTTAGATGAGAATCGAGTGGTTGGACGTCATTGTCAACCTTGTCTATGACCAATGTTTTTTCATTCATCATGCAACATCCTGTGCAAGTTATAGTGATTGGTTTATTTGATACAAATTTAATTATTTTTATTTTTTAAATGTATCAATTAATCTAATCTAGGAGTAATTTGCACAGCCGTCAATATGTCTGGATTAAAAAGATACAATTATTTTTAAATCAATAAAAAAGGGAATCAAATAGATTCCCTTCTTACTTTAAGTGTCTGAAAATATTTGTTAAGCAGCTTTTTCTACGAGAGTCAGGATGTCATAGGTCGCGACCAGTTCATTGCGCTGGTTTTTCACCTTGATGTCCCAGACCACGACACCATGCGGTCTCTGCTCATCACGCAGCGGTTTTGGGGTTTTCTGCTTGCAGGTCAGTTCTACCTGAATGGTATCACCAATTTTCACCGGTTCTACGAAGCGCAGGTTGTCCATGCCATAGTTGGCAATAACTGGACCTGGAGCAGCATCAACAAACAGGCCAGCAGCGGCAGAAACAATGAAGTAACCATGTGCGACGCGTTCACCGAACAGGGATTCCGCAGCCGCAATCTTATCCATATGTGCATAGAAGTAATCTCCACTTAAACCACCAAAGTTGACAATATCAGCTTCAGTAATGGTACGGCGTGCAGTCAGCAGGCGTTCACCGATCCGCAGTTCATCAAAGGATTTCTTGAATGGATGCACGCGGTCTTCAAATACCTCCGCACCCGCGGTCCAGCTATGACCGACCTGAGTCAGCACATTTGGTGAGCCTTGAATAGCAGTACGCTGCATATAGTGTTTCACTGCACGCAGACCACCGAGTTCCTCACCACCGCCAGCACGCCCCGGACCACCATGCACTAACAATGGCAGTGGTGAACCATGACCGGTACTTTCCTTAGCGCTTTCACGATCCAGAATATGCACACGACCATGCCAAGGCGCGATCTTGCTGAGTAGCTGTTCAATATTTTCATCCTGGTTACGCACGATTGAAGCGACCAGACTGCCTTCACCACGAGCTACTAATGTTGCCAGTTGTGGTAGGTCACTATAGGGCATCAATGTAACCACTGGGCCAAAGGCTTCGATATTATGAATCTGTTGGGCCTGTACCGGATCTTTACATAACAATACTGTTGGTGGATAGAAAGCAGATTTTTCCGGATGTGCGACCTGGATGGCAAAGTCCTGGCGCAGGTGGCTACCTATGATGATTTCAGCTTCCTGTGCCAGCTGTTCTACCTTGGCAGCAACATCATGCTTCTGTTTAACGCTGGCCAGAGCACCCATGGTTACGCCGTCCTGTGCAGGATCACCGATGACTACTTTCTGTAGTTTTTCAGTCAGGCGTTGCTGTACGGTATCGAGCAATGCTGCTGGCACAAAGGCACGACGAATTGCAGTACATTTTTGTCCGGCCTTGGTTGTCATTTCACGGAAGACTTCACGCACAAACAGGTCAATGGTTTCATCGTTGGCTTGCTGGGTCAGGATGGCGCTGTTCACCGAATCGGCTTCCATGCTGAATGGAATGGAGTGGGCATTCAGGTGTGGATGCGCACGCAGTTTCTGGCCGGTAGCAGCCGAACCTGTGAAGGTTACCGTATCCTGTGCATTCAGGTGATCAAACAGGTCATAAGTCTGTCCGCAGATCAGCTGAAGGGTGCCTTCTGGCAGTAAATTGCTGGCTAAAATGTCTTTAACGACTGTATGTGTCAGTTCTGCACCTTCTGTTGCTGGCTTGACAATACAAGGTACGCCGGCTAGTAGAGTAGGTGCAATTTTTTCCAGCATGCCCCAGATCGGGAAGTTAAAGGCATTAATATGCACTGCTACACCGGCTTTCGGGCTCAGAATATGTTTGGCACCAAAGCTGCCCTGTTTGGATAATGGAATCCAGGCATCTTCAACCAGTGCCGTTTCATCGCTGAGTTCACGGCGAACCAGACTTGAATAGGCAAACAGGGTGCCAATCCCACCTTCAATATCAATCCAGGCATCTTTGCGGGTACAGCCGGTTGCGGCTGCCAGGCGGTAATAATCTTCCTTACGTTCCAGTAAATATTGTGCCACCTGTTTCAGAGCATTAGCACGCTGGTGGAAAGTCCAGTGGGCAATGGCTGCACCCTTCTGTTTGGCATATTGCACCACATTATGCATGTCGATACCGTGACTGCTGACCTGATAAATCGCTTCACCGCTAATAGCGTGATAAACCGTACGCAAGTCATTTTGTGCGCTATGTTCACCACCTAAAACCAGTGAACTCAATACTTTAACTTTAGCTGAGTAATTCGCCTGTGTGTCGTCCTGAAGATCCGTACTCTGGGTAGTGCTGTCCAGTTCCAACATTGTATAACTCCATTTATGATACGTTATTGAGTTTATTTTTACTTTTGATGTTTCATAAATTGCAATCAAAAAGCTTAAATGTCAATCATAATCCGCAAACAAAAAAGTAATTTTGATGTAATTAAAAAATTAAAAACAATAAATACAATAACTTAATAAAAAATGCTTTTGAAAAATATATGATACTTAAAAAATAGTATTGATTTTATATTTGTATCGTTTTAATTTGAGTGTATCAGCACTTGGGATAAGTGAGACAAACATGAATAAGCAACAACAAACATTCGATCAGAAGATAGAGCAGGACATTTCGATTGAAGCGAAGGACTGGATGCCGGATGCCTATAGAAAGACCCTGATTCGCCAGATTGGTCAGCACGGACATTCAGAAGTGATTGGCATGCTGCCAGAAGGTAACTGGATTACCCGCGCACCGACTTTGAAACGTAAAGCGGTATTGCTGGCTAAAGTACAAGATGAAGCCGGGCATGGCCTGTACCTGTACAGTGCAGCAGAAACGCTTGGTGCAGACCGTGATGACATGATGGAAAAGCTGATTGCTGGCCGCATGAAATACTCATCCATTTTTAACTATCCAACTTTGACCTGGGCAGATGTAGCGGCGATTGGCTGGCTGGTGGATGGGGCGGCAATCGTCAACCAGGTGGCGCTGTGTCGTACTTCTTATGGTCCTTATGCACGTGCCATGGTGCGTATCTGTAAAGAAGAAAGTTTCCATCAGCGTCAAGGTTTTGAAGCCATGATGCAACTGGCAGAAGGTACACCAGAACAGAAACAGATGGCACAGGATGCAGTGAACCGTTTCTGGTGGCCGGCACTGATGATGTTTGGTCCAAGTGATAACAATTCTCCAAACAGTGCACAAAGCATGCAGTGGAAAATCAAATTATTCAGTAATGATGCATTGCGTCAGAAATTTGTCGACAACACCGTGCCGCAAGTATTGCAGCTTGGCCTGACTGTGCCGGACCCAGACCTGAAGTTTAATGAAGAAACAGGCCACTATGAATTTGGTCAGGTGAACTGGGATGAGTTCTTCGATGTGCTGGCAGGTAAAGGTCCATGTAACCATGAACGTATCGAAGCACGCCGCAAGGCTTGGGAAGAGGGCAAATGGGTACGTGAATCAGCAGCAGTTTATGCCAGCAAGCAACAGCAGCAGTCAGATCAACGAAAAATCGCCTAAGGCAACGGAATAGCACAAGGATATGCAAATGAACAAGAATAACTGGTCTTTATACGAAGTATTTATTCGCAGCAAACAGGGTCTGAGCCACCGTCATGTCGGCAGCCTGCGTGCTCCTGATGATGAAATTGCCCTGCAAAATGCCCGTGACGTCTATACCCGCCGCAATGAAGGTGTAAGTATCTGGGTCGTGAAATCTGAACTGATTACCTCATCTCAACCAGATGAAAAATCGGAGTTTTTTGATCCTTCATTGAACAAGGTCTACCGTCATCCGACCTTCTATCACATTCCAGATGGCATCGAACACATGTAAGGTGGAGGAAAGAGCAATGACGAATCAGGTATTGGCACAATTTTTACTGCATGTTGGCGACAGCCAACTCATCCTTTCACACCGTCTGGCAGAGTGGTGCGGTCACGCACCGGAGCTAGAGCTGGATATTGCATTGGCAAATATTGGTTTGGACCTGTTAGGTCAGGCACGTACCGCGCTGAGTCTTGCCGGTGAAATTGAAGGACTGGGCCGTGATGAAGACAAACTGGCCTATTTCCGTACCGAGCGTGAATACCGCAACCTATTGCTGTGCGAACAGCCAAATAATGACTTTGGTCAAACCATTGTGCGTCAATGGTTGATGGATCATTACCATGCTTTGCTGTTTGCAGCCCTGAGCAATAGCAGGAATGAAGACATTTCTTCATTCGCCATCAAGTCGCTGAAAGAGGTGAAATACCATTTGCGTTTTTCAACCTCATGGATGGAACGTCTGAGCTTAGGTACTGCAGAAGCACATGAAAAGATCCAGAATGGTCTGAACCAGCTATGGCGCTTTACTGAAGAGCTGTTCAGCCTGACTGCAGATGAACGTCAGCTGGTTGATGCTCACCTGATTCCGGATGTGGAACTGCTGAAACCGAAATGGTTGGAAAGCATATCTGCTGAGTTGCAACGTTTTGAACTGAGCTTGCCAGAAAGTGGTGCTTACCGTAGTGGCGCCAAGCAGGGACTACATACCGAACATCTGGGTTATGTACTGGCGGAACTGCAATATATGCAGCGCAGCTATCCAGGCATGAACTGGTAAATCCAGCACATCACAGGGAGTGAGTGGCATGAACTTGATTAGACATGTAGAAGATCAATGCTGGGAGGTCCTGGCACAGGTTTCCGATCCGGAAATTCCAGTCCTGTCAGTCCTTGACCTGGGCATGATTCGTGGAGTGGAGATCAACCCACAGGATGAAATCGTGGTTCGATTGACCCCCACTTATAGTGGCTGTCCGGCAACCGATCTGCTCAAGGCGGAAATCACCCAGGCATTTGCAGCACATGAGCTGACGCCGGTCAAAGTCGTGGTCGATCTGTCAGAAGCATGGACCACTGACTGGATGAGTGAGGAAGGTAAACATAAATTGCAGCAATACGGTATTGCTCCACCTAAAGGTGAATCGAATAGCTGCGGCACTCATGTTGCACTCAGTGATGGTATCCAGTGTCCACATTGCCATAGCCATCACACCCGATTACTCAGTGAATTCAGTTCAACCGCTTGCAAGGCGCTGTACAAATGTCAGGAATGCCTGGAGCCGTTTGACTATTTTAAATGTATTTAAGGGCTTAAGCGCACAAGCCATAACAATAAAGCGTGAGATCGCCACAGCTTAAGAAGGATTTTGAAATGAGCCAGTTTATTCCGTTAACCATTAAATCTATTCAGCCTCAGACTGAACAGGCAATTTGCATTGCTTTTGAACTGAGTCCAGAACATGCCGAAAATTTTCAGTATCAGCCGGGCCAACACCTGACCATCCGTCATATGACAGGACAGGAAGAATTGCGCCGTTGCTATTCGATCTGTAGCGATAGTGATGAAGACATGAGTATTGCGATCAAGAAAATTGATCAGGGCCAGTTCTCGACCTGGGCCAATGAAAATCTGAAAGTCGGCGATGTACTGGAAGTGATGCCACCACAAGGTGTGTTTTTCCAGAAAGCGGCCAAGACTGGTGGTAAACATTATCTGGGTTTTGCTGCAGGTAGTGGCATTACACCAATTTTGTCTATTGTCAAAGCAGTGTTGAACCGTCAACAAGATGCCATTTTTACTTTGGTTTATGGTAACCGTTCCTGGAAACAGACTATGTTCTCTGAACAGATTATGGATCTGAAAGACCGTTTTAAAGAGCGTTTGCAACTGATCAATATTTTCTCGCGTGAACTGAATGACAGCGAGATTTTCAATGGTCGTATTGATGCAGAAAAACTGCAGCAGCTGTTCCAGGCGGGCCTGATTCCAGCAGAAACTGATCACTGCTTTGCTTGTGGTCCTGAAGAAATGATGAATGCGGTAGAAACCGTATTGCCAACCCTTGGGATCGAACGCAGCAAAATTCACACCGAACGCTTTAATACCGGTACTGCACCAAAAGCCTCTACACAGCAGATCGAAAGCCGTACCGAGGAAAAGGTCAACATCATTCTGGATGGTCGTGAGCTGATCATTGAAGTGTCCAAACAGGATGACAGCATTCTGGATGCGGCTTTACGTGCTGGTGCAGATCTGCCATATGCCTGCAAGGGCGGGGTATGCGCAACCTGTAAATGTAAGGTGCTGCAAGGTGAAGTGGAAATGGCAATCAACTATAGCCTGGAAGAAGAAGAAATCCAGAAAGGTTATGTGCTGAGCTGTCAGGCGCGTCCAACTACTCAAAATGTTCGTCTCAGTTTCGACGAGTAAAGATTTTAAATTAAGCATCATGCAGATAAATGCATGAACGAAATAGAAACTTAAAAGGTGTGTAATGGATTACCAAACAATTAATGTTGAAGAAAAAAATGCAGTGGGCTACCTGACTTTTAACCGTCCAAAACAGCTCAACAGTTTTAATGAAACCATGCATCAGGAAGTATCTTCTGTCGTAAAACGCTGGGCGCAAGATTCAGCAATTCGCGCTGTAGTGATTTCTGCAGAAGGTCGTGGTTTCTGTGCTGGTCAGGACCTGAACGATCGTGTGGTTGATCCAAATGCTGATGCGCCAGATCTGGGGCTATCGATTGAAAAATACTATAACCCGCTGATTAAACTGATTACTGAAATGCCAAAACCGGTGATCTGTGCCGTAAATGGTGTAGCAGCGGGTGCAGGTGCCAATATTGCTCTGGCTTGTGACATCGTGGTAGCAGCGAAATCTGCTTCATTTATTCAGGCCTTCTGCCGTCTCGGTCTGGTGCCAGATTCAGGGGGTACCTGGTTCCTACCACGCCTGGTTGGCCGTGCCCAAGCGATGGGTCTGGCGATGCTGGGTGACAAAATCTCGGCTGAACGTGCACTGCAACTCGGCATGATCTGGCAGGTAGTTGAAGATGATCAGTTAAAAGCAGAAGCTGAAAAAATGGCTGAACATCTGGCGACTCAGCCGACTTATGGTCTATCCCTGATCAAGAAAGCGATTCATGCCGCTGCAGACAATAATCTGGATGAGCAACTGATTCTGGAGCGGGATCTGCAACGTCTGGCAGGCCGTTCTAATGATTATCGTGAGGGCGTTCAGGCCTTTATGCAAAAACGCACACCACAATATAAGGGCTGCTAAATCTGCCGGAGATGGATTTGACTCGGCTCAAAGTTGTTGGATTTTTTCCTTTCAGTTATCGCTTAGCAACTTGGTCGAGTTGAATTATTACTGACAGGTATGAATATGATACCTATTTGGTCTGATGGTTAGCTAGGTCCTATGTTATATGTAGTAGTACCCTGATAGTAAATGAAATCTGAAAATATAGATTTATGCACTATTTTTCTACTCAAGATGTTGATTTTTGAATTATTTTTTATTTTATTTATTCAAAAAAATGATTTGGATGAGTAAGTGGAATTTAATATGTCAGGAATTTACAAATATTAAAAAATATGTATCGTATTTTTGGTGAAGAGTGATACAACCTGGTATATATTGAACTAAGCAGACAGCGCTAGGACAGGCGCAACAAGTATCGCCAACAGACTGAGGTATGGCGAGCTAAGGAACAAGAACGATGGAACATGTTTATATTTTTGACGGTATTCGTACCCCAATTGGTCGTTACGCAGGTGGTTTGAGCAGTATTCGTACTGATGACCTTGCTGCTTTGCCGATCCAGTATTTAAAACAGCAGCATCCCAACCTGCCATGGGCAGAAGTTGATGAAGTGATTTTAGGCTGTGCCAATCAGGCCGGTGAAGATAATCGTAATGTCGCGCGTATGGCAGCACTTTTAGCGGGCCTGCCGGAAAGTGTACCCGCGATTACTGTAAATCGTCTCTGTGCTTCCGGTCTGGATGCTGTCGGTCTGGCAGCACGTGCAATTAAATCGGGTGAAGCGCAATTTGTAGTCGCCGGTGGGGTAGAATCCATGAGCCGTGCGCCATTTGTACAATCCAAGCCCATCACAGCATTTAGCCGTACTCCGGAAATTTATGACACCACCATTGGCTGGCGTTTTATCAATCCAAAATTCAAGGCAGGTTTCGGCGTAGATAGCATGCCGGAAACGGCAGAAAATGTGGCTGAAAAATATCAGATTAATCGTGAAGATCAGGATCTGTTTGCTTATCACAGTCAGCAAAAAACTGCACAGGCACAGCAGAATGGCATTTTTCAGGCAGAAATCCTGCCCGTAGAAATCAAAGGTGCTAAAGGTTCTACTCAGGTGATTACTGAAGATGAGCATCCACGTGCCGATACTACTTTAGAAAAGTTATCTTCTTTAAAAGCACCATTTCGAAAGGAAGGTGGTTCGGTAACTGCGGGTAATGCGTCTGGTGTCAATGACGGTGCAGCCTGTGTGCTACTGGGTAATAAATATTTCGCAGAACAATATGGACTGAAACCGCTAGTACGGGTGGTAGGAATTGCCAGTGCAGGTGTAGAGCCACGCTATATGGGGATTGGACCAGTACCAGCGATACAGAAAGTATTAAAACAGACAAACTTAAGTCTGGAACAGATGGATGTGATCGAACTGAATGAAGCCTTTGCCGCACAGGCACTTGCAGTGCTACGTGAGCTAGGCCTTCAGGATGATGATCCACGAGTCAATCCAAACGGGGGTGCTATTGCCCTTGGCCATCCACTCGGAATGAGCGGTACACGACTGGTGATTACCGCCATGAAAGAATTACAACGCAAGCAAGGAAAATATGCCCTTTGTACCATGTGTGTCGGTGTTGGACAGGGTGTCGCACTGATTCTGGAAAATGTGGCTTAAGGACTGAATCAAAAGAGAAATCATCAGCAGTCAGGATGACTGCAGCAGGAGCAAGAATATGAATAACAATGCAATGGAACAGATTGAAACCGCTTCAGTAGATGAATTACGTAGCCTGCAATTGGAACGTATGAAAAAAATGCTGCAGCATGCCTATCAGAACAGTACGGTTTACAAGAAAAAGTTTGATGAAGCCGGTGTGCATCCGGATGATCTGAAATCACTGGAAGACCTGGCAAAATTCCCCTTTACCACCAAGCAGGATCTGCGCGAAAACTATCCATTTGGCATGTTTGCTGTGCCTCAGGAGCAGATTGTCCGTGTACATGCTTCTTCAGGAACCACAGGTCAGCCTACTGTAGTCGGTTATACCCAGAATGACATTAATACTTGGTCAGATGTGGTGGCACGCTCGTTACGTGCAGCCGGACTCAGCAGTAAAGATACGATTCAGGTATCTTATGGATACGGGCTATTTACTGGCGGGTTGGGTGCACATTATGGGGTAGAACGTCTGGGTGCCACCGTAATTCCAATGTCAGGTGGCCAGACCGACAAACAGGCACAATTGATTCATGATTTCAAGCCAACAGCTTTAATGGTCACACCATCTTATTGTCTGAACATTATTGAATGTCTGGAGAAAAAATTCGGGACTGCCAAGGATTGTTCCATCAAGACCGGGATCTTTGGCGCAGAGCCATGGACCAATGAAATGCGCCGTGAAATTGAAGAACGTCTGGGTATTGATGCGCTAGATATTTATGGCCTTTCTGAAGTGATGGGGCCGGGTGTGGCGATGGAATGTCTGGAATCCAAAGATGGTCCTACCATTTGGGAAGATCACTTCTATCCTGAAATTATCCATCCAGAAACTGGTGAAGTATTACCTGACGGTGAGCTGGGTGAACTGGTATTTACCACCATCACCAAAGAAGGTATGCCGGTGATTCGTTACCGTACCCGTGATCTGACACGCTTATTGCCAGGTACAGCACGTACCATGCGTCGTATGGATAAGATTGTCGGTCGCAGTGATGACATGATGATTATTCGTGGTGTGAATGTGTTCCCATCACAAATTGAAGAGCAAATCCTGCATATTCCGCAGCTTATTCCAAATTATCAGATTCAGATTTGTAAACAGGGTCACCTGGATACATTGCATATTCGTACCGAAATGCGTAAAGATAATGCTATAAATATGACACACCAATTGGCAAATCAGCTGAAAGTACAAATCAAGACCATGGTCGGGATTAGTGTCAGTGTGGAAGTTTTACCGGAAGGTAGCTTGCCACGTTCTGAAGGTAAGGCTCAGCGGGTGTTTGATATCCGAAAGTCCGCTTAAATACGTCTGGATGACAGGCTCAGGTCTGTCATCCGGCTTTAACAAGGTAAATTGAACGTAATGAATCCGAAATTAAAACAAGTAATTGATGATTTCATTCAGAATGAGACCCTCAGTGGAACCTCATTGGTAATGACGATTTTTGGTGACAGTATTTATCACCGCGGGGGAGTCATTAGTCTTGCCAGCCTGATTCAGCTGATGGATGTATTCGGCTTCAATGAGCGTTCTGTGCGTACCGCCGTATTCCGTCTGGTACAAAATGGCTGGCTGAGTTCAGAAAAGATTGGCCGCACCAGTTATTACCGGATTACCGAAAGCAGCCGTCAGCGTTTTATTACCGCAGACCAAAAGATTTACAGCTTCCAGCATAATGAATGGGATCAGAAATGGGATCTGGTTCTGCTCAGTTCAGTTGAATTGGAAAATAAACAGATACTAAAAAAAGAACTGGAATGGTTAGGCTTTGCCAATATCGCGACCAATGTCATGGCCTATCCGGGTTGTGATCAGCAGAAACTGCAAAACCTTTTACTGAATAACAAGATGACTGATCAGGTGGTAGTATTCCGTGCTGAAACTTTACAGCTTTGGCAGGAATCTTATCCGACCATTAAACGCATGGTTGAAACCAATTGGCCAATCCCGGAATTGCATCAGCGTTATGAAAAATTTATTAGTGATTTCCGTGAATTTTTCTATCTGGTGGAAAATGAAGAGGAACTGGATCCAGTACAAGCCTTTCAGATCCGTATCCTGCTGATCCACCAGTATCGCCGTATTTTATTGAAAGACCCGAATCTGCCATTTGAACTATTGCCAACAGACTGGTTGTCACTGATTGCACGTAACTTAAGTACCAATCTATATCAGGCGGTATTTGCAGCAGGAGATGAGTTTTTCCTGGAGACTGCCCGGACCGCGGAAGGCCTTATGCCACCGGCACATCCACAATTTTATAAACGTTTTAGTGGCTTAAAGCAGCCGGAATTGACCTTTTAATATTTAAAAAAATTATGAATGTAATAGCTCAAGGAGGAGTCTATGCCATGTTATGCGATTGATGGGGTGATTCCTGTCGTCAGCCCTGAAGCTTATATCCATCCTACGGCTGTGCTGATCGGTGATGTGATCATTGAAGCCGGAGTTTATATTGGTCCGTTCGCTTCGCTGCGTGCCGATTTTGGCCGGATTCATATCCAGAAAAATGCCAATGTCCAAGACTCCTGTACCATCCATGGATTTCCGGACAGTGTGACCTTGGTTGAAGAATATGGCCATGTCGGTCATGGTGCCATTCTGCATGGCTGCGTGGTACGAAAAAATGCCCTGATCGGTATGAATAGTGTGATTCTGGATGAGGCCGAAATCGGGGAGAATGTCATTGTTGGGGCCAACAGTACAGTCAAGGCTAAATTCAAAGTACCAGCAAATAATCTGGTACTTGGCAGTCCGGCAAAAGTCATCCGTCCTTTAGAAGAAAAAGAAATTGTCTGGAAAAGCCATGGCACCGAGCAATATATCCAGCTCACTGCACGTTGTTTGAATACCTTGCAGGAAGTAGAAGCTTTAACTGAAGATTCCGCAGAGCGACGTGATTATCAGAACTTTAAAGCCGATTATCAGATCAAGCAAAATAGTTAAACTCGCTGATTTTTAAAAATTTTAGATAATTAAAATACGCTAATTTTTTAGTTTTAAAATTATTGGAAATGAAACCAAATTACTATTGTCGCCTTTCCGGATCAAGCTAAGCTGTTAGAAAGCAGGTCAGGAAAGTGCAGATGAAAAGTCGGGAATTTAAAGACCATTTCTCCCAGCAGTCTCAAGATTATGCCTTGTTTCGCCCGCATTATCCGGACACTTTGGGGAAGATACTGGCAAAGCTATCACCGAGTACCAAATTGGCTCTAGACGTCGGCTGTGGCTCAGGACAGTTTTCAGAGGTTTTGGCGCATTATTTTGATCAGATCATTGCCATTGATGCGAGTAGCGAACAAATCGCACAGGCCAAACCTCATCCGAAAATTCAATATCATCAGGCCTTAGCCGAAGAAATCCCATGTGTTGACCAGAGTGTAGATCTGATTTCAGTCGCACAAGCTGCCCATTGGCTGGATCTGGACAAGTTCTATGCGGAAGTTCGCCGTATTGCAAAATCCAATGCCATTCTGGCTCTTATTAGTTATGGGGTATTCAGCATTGATGAAGAACATCTGAATCATTATTTCAGACATTTTTATGAAGTGACGATCGCACCCTATTGGGCACCTGAACGTCGCCATGTCGATGAAGGATACAAAAATCTGCCATTTCCATTTCAGGAAATTTCTGTACAGCCGCCGGTATTACAAGTCGAGTGGAACTTTTACCAACTGATAGGCTATATGAGTACCTGGTCAGCCGTAAAAGCAGCCACCCAGGCACTCGGACATAATCCGCTGAATGTACTGGCAGATGCCTTATTGCCAGAATGGGAAGATCCAGAATTGCCCCGGGTGGTGAGTTGGCCGCTATCGCTACGAGTGGGAAGGATAAATCCAGATCAAGAAAAGGATAATTAAATAAAAAGCTCAGTCTTAACTGGGCTTTTATAATATTGAAGATCAATCAGCTTATTTGTTTAACAGCATTTCCAGCACAAATTTGGAGCCGATAAAACCGAGCGCCAGCAGGCCAAACCCAAGCAGGGTAAAACGAACTGCTTTCTGACCACGCCAGCCAAATTTCCAGTGTCCAATCAATAATGCACCATAAACCAGCCAAGACACAATGCTAAAGGCGGTCTTATGGGCCAGATGTTGGGCGAAGAAATTATCAATGGTAAAGAATCCGAAACCCAATGCCAGTGTCAGTAAAATGAAACCAGTCATCAGCATATCGAACAATAAAGATTCCATATCCTGATAGGAGGGCAACAGATTCACCCAAACCCGACGTTTCTGTTTTTTCTTCAGTTCACGGTCCTGAAAACGTAAAATCACGGCCTGAATCGTCGCCATCAATAACACAGCGTAAGCGGACAAGGACAAGATAATATGAATATCAAGACCTAGGGAATTCTGTGCAATGACTTTCGCTGGCTGGGTAAAACTGAAACCGAGAATCAGGCCGGTCGCAGCGACGGGAATACCAATCAGGTTTAGCGCAATAATCGGCCGATAGGTACTGTAAATGATACTTAGCAGTAGCATTAGCCCTGAAGTAAAGGAAAGTAAGGCGAATACATCATAATTCATCCCCATCGGGGTATACATGTCACCTGATAAAACCAAAGCATGCAGTACCAGTCCGACTAAAGCTGTTAAGCCGACAAACCATTGATTTGGAGTACGTTTAGTCATTAAATGAATGAACAGATACCAAAAAGAGGAGGTATAAGCGATTAATGCTAAGATCGTGTAAACCAAGGGTAGGCTAAGCATGTCAAACCTTTTTAAGGGTGATGAATATTCATTTATATAAATTCAGTGCGAACTACAGTATCCTATAGCATTCTATGCATAAATTTTCTATTTTAAGAAACAATTTTTTGCTACTGGCTATTTTAAGCGGATTTTGCAATGTTTGATACCTTAACAGAACGACTCACGCAGAGTTTAAGAAATGTTACTGGCTCAGGGCAGCTAACCGAAGACAATATTAAAGATACGTTACGTGAAGTACGTATGGCACTTCTTGAAGCCGACGTTGCGTTACCTGTAACTCGTGAATTTATCGCGAAAGTTAAGGAAGAAGCATTAGGCCAGGAAGTGATGACTCAGTTATCACCAGGGCAAGCCTTCGTCAAAATCGTCTATGACGAATTGACCAAAATGATGGGCGAGGCTAATGAAAGCCTTGACCTTGCAGCAAAACCACCGGTGGTGGTACTGCTTGCCGGTTTGCAGGGTGCGGGTAAAACCACGACTGCAGCCAAACTTGCGCGCTTCCTGCAAGAGCGTCAAAAGAAAAAAGTAGCTATGGTGTCTGCCGACGTTTATCGTCCGGCTGCGATCAAGCAGTTACAGACAGTGGCTGGTGAAGTTGGCGCGATTTTCCTTGAATCGAGTGCTACTGAAAAACCAATCAGCATCGTTAATCGTGCAATTGAACAGGCAAAAATCCAGTTTGCCGATGTGTTGATTGTCGATACCGCAGGTCGTCTGCATATCGATGACGATATGATGGAAGAGATTAAAGAGCTGCATGCAGCGATTAATCCGACTGAAACCCTATTCGTGGTTGATGCCATGACCGGTCAGGATGCGGCAAATACGGCCAAAGCATTTAACGATGCGCTTCCTTTGACGGGTGTGATCCTGACCAAAACCGATGGTGATGCGCGTGGTGGTGCAGCACTGTCTGTTCGTGCGATTACTGGTAAGCCAATCAAGTTCCTCGGTATGGGCGAAAAACTGGATGCGCTTGAGCCATTCCATCCGGAACGTGTGGCACAGCGTATTCTGGGCATGGGTGACGTGCTTTCTTTGGTCGAAGAAGTTGAACGCAAAATCGACAAAGAAAAAGCCGAGAAAATGGCGAAGAAATTGCAGAAAGGCGGTAGCTTCAACTTTGAAGATATGCTGATGCAATTCGAGCAGATGAACAAGATGGGCGGCATGATGGGCTTCCTGGACAAACTTCCAGGCATGAGCAATTCTGGTATTCAAGATGCGATTGCGCAGGCGAATCCTGAAAAGCAAGTGAAGAAAATGGAAGCGATTATCCAGTCGATGACCATCAAGGAACGTCGTAACCCTGACCTGATGAATCCAAGCCGTAAAAAGCGTATTGCAGCAGGTTGCGGTATGGAAGTCTCAGAAGTCAACAAGCTGATTAAACAGCATGCGCAGATGGCGAAGATGATGAAGAAATTTGCCAATCCGTCGGGTATGGCAAAAATGATGAAATCACTGAGCGGTCTGCAAAAACAGTTTGGTGGCGGCGGTGGCATGGGTCCACTGTTCGGCGGGAACGACAAAAAATAACTGTTTTAAATAAAAAAGGCGCATATAGCGCCTTTTTTATTGTCTGTATTTTCTTTTATATCCAGTTTAAACAAAACAACATTTGCTTACCCAAATTTCCAGAAAAATCAGGCAGACTCGAAAACATTCGAAATAAAATAATATAGAAGGATGTATCTAATGACTCAAGTGATTGTGGTGCATGGCTATACCGCAAGTCCTGAAGAAAACTGGTTTCCATGGATTCAGGAAAAAGCCCAGCAGGAACATGTCAGCTTGAAAGTACTCAGACTTGACCCGTCAACTACGCCAAAACTGGAGGTCTGGGAACAGCAAATGCGTGAACAGATTGACGGGATTGACGAAAACAGTATTTTTATTGCGCATAGTCTGGGTTGTCTGGCTGCATTACATTATTTAAGTCGCGAATTAAAAAATCAGAGAATCAAACAACTGGTTTTGGTGGCCGGTTTCAATGGCCGACTGGGACGTCTGGAAGAAGTTAATCCGTTCATTGACGCGGCTGAAGTAGATTTTGATTTACTGAAACGTCAGATTGATGAACGTGTAGTGATTTATTCGGAAGGTGATGATCGGGTTCAGCCTGACTTTAGTCTGGAGCAAGCGGAAAGTCTGGATGCAATTGTAGTCTGTGCCGAGCATCAAGGACATTTTATTAATTCGCAAGGCTGTACTGAACTGCCGGAAGTCTGGCGAGTGATTCAGCCTTATCTGATTCAATCTTCCACTGAATAGGGAGGATGATGAACAGATTGGTTCAATGATGACAGGATGAAATTAAATAAGGAATATTGAATTTCATCCGCTAATAATTAAAAACTTAACTTTTGTCGGAGCATTTTGCTCTCAATATAATAAATACAATGCTATGAAAAATATAACGAAGAAAGTCTATATCGTACCTGATTATCAGGCGACCTCAAATGACCACTGGTATCCATGGTTGAGCCGGCAGATCAAAGACGCGGGATTCGAGGCCAAACGGATCATGCTGGCTAATCCCTTTCAACCTGATCTGGAAGAATGGCAGCACAACCTGAAACTGCAGATTCCGCACCTAGATGAGCATAGTTTTATTGTTGCGCATGGCCTGGGTGGCTTGAGTGCTCTAAAGTTTCTTGAAGAACACTATAACCGTACACAATTGAAAATTGGCGGGCTCATGTTAGTCGCAGCTTTTGATACACCACTGGTGGCCTGGTCGGAACTAAACAAAATGGTGCAGGCAGTAAAGTTAGATCTGAACAATTTATCACATGGCACCAAACGTTTTGTAATGCTGCTTTCTAGCAATGATCCTTATGTGCCTGCACCGATTTCGTTGCGTTTGGGCCATAGCCTGAATGCACAGATTTTTGAAATCAAAAATGCAGGGCATTTTAACAAGCTGGATGGCTATGCAGATTTTTCAAAGTTACTTGAGCTGCTTAAACTGTGTCTGGCAAATGATCTGCAAAATGCTGCAGGCCTTTAAGCAATAAATCGGGTTCAATAATAGGCTGAAACCGTTCGAGATGCTGGGCAAAGAGCGCAGCATCTCCACCAGTTAGGATCAGCTGTGCCGGAAAATCTTGCAGTACTTTTTCAATGGTGCTGAGCAGACCGAATAAAATGCCATGATGTACGGCATCAATGGTATTGCGGCCAGGACTGAGTTCCTCGAAAGCTGCATCCGGGATTTTAATACCTTTGGTATTCTGGATCAGGGAGTCGCGTTGTAAATACAGATTCGGCAGGATATAACCGCCGAGATGTTTTTGACCTTGGGCTAGATCAATGGTCAGGGCAGTCCCGCAGCTGATGACACAGTAATTTTGGTCGGCTGACTTGGCAACGGCCAGCACCTGCAACCAGCGGTCAATCCCAAGCTGGGAAGGATCATCATAGCCACAGATCAAACCGGCATAGCGTGCCTGTACCTTGGCAAAAACCACAGGAATGTTCAGGCAGGTCAGAATCGATAGAATACGAACATTATTCGCTTTGTCCAGTACTGAAGAAATTCCGACCTGATGCAAGCCCAAACTCTTAAAATGCTGAATCAGACCAAGAAGTAAGTCAGCAGGGGATTGCAAATGCATTTCCGCGGCATGTTCAATGATCTGGTTCTGCTCCGTAATCCAGTACTTGAGCCGTGTATTGCCGATATCCAACCATAGTTTTTTCATTGAATGATGCCTGTTCAGCCACCGTTTTTAAGACGGAGTTGCCCCTGATAAAATGTCTGCGTACCTGTATTCGTTTCGATAATGACCGCACCATCGTCTTGAATGCCGAGGAAAGTTCCGGAATATTGGCCCTGAATATCAGTAAATTCAACTGTTTGCTGGAAAAATGCAGCATATTGGTTAAACCGTGCCGGCAGATTCTGACTGCCATAATTAAACCATTCCCCCGCTTGCTGAATAGCCAGATATAACTCGGCAATCAGATCTACACGTGAAGCATGCTGTAGTCCCAATTCAGTCAGAGAAGTCACCTGCTGGTCTGGAATGCTTTCCGTGAGTGGGCTGACATTGATCCCGACACCGACTACGACCTGTTGAGTCGAAATCGGTTCAATCAGAATACCACCCCATTTCCCCTGCAGGCTGTACAGGTCATTGGGCCATTTCACCTGCAAGTCCAGTCCTTTTAGACTTGGCATTTGCAGGATATTTAATGCAATTTCCAGCGCCAGACGACCATCGATTGCTTTTTGTGTATGCAGCAATGTGCTTAAATAGATGTTCCCCTCAGGAGAAATCCACTGACGTTGACGCTGTCCACGTCCTTGGGTTTGCACGCGGCTACACACTAGTACCTGTTGTACCCCTTTGGTTGCCAGTTCCCGGACATCGTCATTGGTCGATGTGGTGATCGGCTTGATCAGCAACACTTCAGGGAGTTGGCCTGCTTGACTTAAACGTTGCTGCAGTTCGCGAGTTTCTACATCCATTTGAATCTAAACGTGGTAAATGTCGTTATGGAGTTAATCATATATTTATTGATTGGTGCAATTGCAGGATTTGCCGCAGGCCTGTTTGGCGTGGGTGGTGGTCTGATTATCGTGCCAATTCTGTACATTGTTTTTACCCAGCTCCAGTACGATCCAAGCGTGATTATGCATATGGCAGTCGGAACTTCTCTGGCCACAATTATTGTAACCTCAATCAGTTCGGTGATGGCACATCATCAGAGAGGGGCAGTGTTATGGGATGTAGTGCGTAATCTGGCACCCGGCCTGGTCATTGGCTCATTCTTGGGAGCTGGAATTGCAGATTATTTATCGGGCCAAGGCCTGCAATTGCTGATTGGCTTCTTTGCAGTCTGGATTGCATTCAGAATGTTTAGAGGCGCGCATTATCAGGTTGATCCGAATCAGAAATTGCCTTCAGCCGCATTACAGTTGGCAGCGGGTGGTGGCATTGGCGTGGCATCGGCCATATTCGGGATTGGTGGCGGCAGTTTGACTGTGCCTTTCCTGAATCGTTGTGGTGTCGTCATCCAGAAAGCAGTAGCCACTTCTGCTGCCTGCGGTTTGCCGATCGCAGTGGCTGGTGCCTTAGGTTTCATCTGGTTTGGTCAGAAAGCTGAAGTCGAAGTACCAAATACGATTGGTTATATTCATATTTATGCGTTTATTGGTATTAGTGTGATGAGTTTTATCACTGCAAAATTTGGTGCAAAAGTGGCGCATTTATTATCACCAGTTCTATTAAAAAAATGTTTTGCGGCCTTATTGACTACAGTTGGTCTGTATTTTATCTATCAAGGCTTTACTGCCTGAACTACTCATTTTTTATCAGCTAAATTTTTTGAGGAGAATAGGTCACTATTCTCCTTTTTCTTTGACTGGGTTGGCTGTATAGACACAAGATTGTCTGACAATGTCAAAGTATTTTCTGCAAAAAAGCCGTTTAATAACTGAAAAGTCATCCAGAATGACTGCACTTGCATCAATAAAAATAAGACAGGAACAGTATGCAACAACAAGAAGCACACAGTTTGTCTGAACAGATTGCCAAGCATATCAGTGAACAGATTATCCGGGGTGAACTGGTTGAAGGCGAACGCATCCAGGAACTCAGAATTGCATCGGAACTTGACGTCAGTCGGGGATCAGTCCGTGAAGCCTTGCTCTTGCTTGAACGTACCCAGCTGATTGAAATCTTCCCGCGTCGTGGCGCCATTGTTTCGGAAATGTCGGCCATGCAGGTTCGTGCCCTGTTTGACCTGACCTCTTTATTGCTGGGGCAGATGGTACATCGCATGGCAGAGACCTGGCGCAGTCATGAGGCAGAGCGCATTCAGCTACTATTAGAACAATTGGAAGCCGAAACCCGCCAAGGCCATATCGAAAAGTTTTATGATTTGATCTTTCAGGGAATGGCCCAGCAACAGGAGATGGTCGGTAATCTTTACCTGATGCGCTACTATCAGGAACTGCTGCCATCTTTACGCCGTAGCTATTTTCTGACCCTGAATATTTCAAGACGTGAGCTACAGGAATCTTTTGAATTATTTAAACTGGTGACGGAAGCGATTTTAATTCGTAAATCCCATCAGGCGACGTTATTTATGGAAGATTTTTGTCGACACTTGCGCAACCTTGTGTTGGAATCTCTGATACGGATGAAACAAATTGAACTCGCGTGGGCCAGACGCTCACGACGTTAAATCAGGACACTATGCGTTTAAGCAGTTTAAAACTTTCAGGCTTCAAATCTTTTGCTGACAGTACTACCTTACACTTCAAGGATAACCGGACTGCAGTGGTGGGACCCAATGGTTGTGGTAAATCAAATGTGATTGATGCCATACGCTGGGTGATGGGTGAGTCCAGTGCGCGCCAACTACGTGGTGGCAGCATGCAGGATGTGATTTTTACCGGAACAGCCAAGCGCAAACCGGTGGGCATCGCCAGTGTAGAACTGCGTTTTGATAATACTTATGGCAAGCTGGGCGGTGCGTATAATGCCTATAATGAGCTGGCAGTGCGTCGTCAGGTCAACCGTGATGGCAAGTCTGAATATTTCCTGAATGGCACTAAATGCCGACGTCGTGATATTACCGATATTTTCTTGGGAACCGGTCTGGGGCCGCGTTCTTATGCAATTATTGAACAGGGCATGATTAACCGTCTGGTAGATGCCAAGCCGGAAGAAATGCGGGTTTTTATTGAAGAAGCTGCAGGGGTTTCCCGTTATCAGGCACGTCGCCGCGAGACCATGCTGCATCTGGATCACACGACGCAGAACCTGTCGCGTCTGGAAGATATTGCCTCTGAACTCAAGTCTCAGCTTAAAACCTTGAAACGCCAGTCAGAAACTGCCATTCAATATAAGGAACTGGAAGGCCAGATCCGTACCATCAAGATTGAAATCCTGTCGTTCCAGTGTGAGCAGAGCCAGCGTCTGCAAGAAGAATATACTGTGCAGATGAATACGCTGGGCGAGAATTTTAAGCTGGTACGTTCTGAATTGACTACTGTTGAGCATGATCTGGGAGCGACCAGTGAACTGTTCCAGCGCTTGATTCAACAGTCCACACCGCTACAAACTGAATGGCAACAGGCTGAGAAAAAGCTCAGCGAACTGGAAATGACCCTGCAGCAAAAGCAGTCCTTATTGCAGCAGAACTCAAGCAGTCTGGTGAAGCTGGAAGAACAAAAAGCACAAACCAAAGAACGTTTACAGCTGATTGAATTGCAACTGGACACCCTGCATCAACAACTCGAAGATCAGACTGCACAATTGCAGAAGCAGGAAGGTCAAAGTCAGGAACAAAACCAGGGGCTGACTGATCTGAAATCCCAGCAAGGCACAATTGCTGCCCAGTTTGCTCAAATTAAAACCCAGGTTGAGCAACAGCAACAACGTAAACAGCAAATGCTGGCGCAAAGTGAACAGCTGGCTAAAAATATTGTCCGGATTGAACAGCAAAAAGAAACCTTGCAACAGCAGGCAGCACAAATTCAGCAGCAGGCGCAGCAAGATGAGCTGGAACAGTATCAGACTGATAGAGCTGAAACTGAACAGCAAATCACTGGCTTTGAGGCTCAACTCAAAACACTGAAAACTGAGCTTGAGCAGCTACAGGCAGAACAGGCAAGTCAGCAGCAAATGCTCATGCAGCTGAAATCAGAAATTCAGGTACTGCATTCAGAACGCAAAAACCTGAGCCAGTTACTGACTAAAGCCAATCCAAACGCCAAAGCGGATGCGGTGCAGTTAATGCAAGTGCTGAAGCTGAATCCACAGGCCAAAGCTTATGCCAGTTTGATTGAAAAGTTCCTGGCGAAATGGCTTTCTGCACAAGTATTAGAAGAAACTGAGCATTTTCTGGAAAATAGTGCACGCCAGCTCAAAGCTCAGACGACACAGGATAATATTCAGCTTGATGGACTCCCTTGTTTAGCAGACTGGATTGAAGCACCTCAATATTCGCTCTGGCAACAGGTGGCCGTAGCTGAGAACTTTAAACAGGCGCTTGGTTTACAAACGCAGTTGCATACAGGCCAGTCGATCTTAAGTCTGGATGGCTATCATGTCGGTCCCGACTGGATGATTGCACTGGATTATGATGAAGCCAGTCAGGCGGGACAAGGGGCACTGAGTCATCGTATCCGTCTGGATGAAATCGAGCAGCAACTGGCTCAGCTTGAACCGAAATTCGCAGATCTAGAGCAACAGCTTCCTGAACTCACTGCTCAAGTAAAAGCTTTGCAAAGCCAGATTCAAAGCATCAATGAGCAGCAGAAGCAGGCACAAAAGCAGTTACAACAGCTTGATCTGAACATTGCCAAAGTTCAGAGTGCGACGCAGGCCTTTGCGGTACAGAAACAGCAATTGCAGAACCAGTTACAGCAACTGGATGAGCAGCTGGAAGAAGATGCGATGCAGAAAGATGATCTGGAAATTGATCTGCATGCACTGAATCTGAAACTGGAACAGGCACTGCCCAATTACAAGACCTTGCAATTTCAGTTGGAAGAACTCAATGCCCAGCTGGAAGACTCACAGCTAGTCACTCAGCAGGCGCAGCAGGAATTAGAAGTACTGCGCCGTCAAACGGTACAAAGTCAGCAACAGGCTGAACTGCTGGAAAAAGATCAGCTGTTTTTGAAAGAACAATATCAACAGATTATTGCGCAGATTGAACAGGCCAAAAAGTTTGTCGATCCGGTACAGCTGGAATTGCCTGCTTTACAGAGCCAGTTCAATGAACAGGCACTGATCACGGAAAAACTGCAAAAAACCTGGGCAGACTGGCAGATCGAGCTGAATCAGATCCAGAGCAAGCAGCAGCACCTGACTGAGCAGCGCCATACTTTCCAGCAGCAGGATGAACAACTGCGTACTGAACTTGAAGCCAAACGTCTGGCTTGGCAAGCTGCCAGATCTGATTTACAGCATTATTCAGAACAACTGAAAGAGTTGAATAGTGAAGTAATTTCAGGGCTGAATATTGATGTAAAAGTACATCAGGCCAAACTAGAAAAAGCCCAGGCTCAATTTGATAAATTGGGTGCGGTGAATCTGGCAGCTTCTGAAGAGTATGAAGAAGTTTCGAAACGTTATGACGAACTCAGCCATCAGATTCAGGATCTGGAAAATACCGTTGAACAGCTGCAGGCAGCAATGAAAAGTATTGATCAGGAAACCCGTAAGCTGTTTATGAATACCTTCGATCAGGTCAATGCCGAGCTACAAAACCTGTTCCCGAAAGTATTTGAGGGCGGTGAAGCGAGTTTAAGTCTTGAAGATGGATGGCAATCGGGTGTAAAACTGATGGCTCGCCCACCGGGCAAGCGCAACAGTTCACTGGCATTACTTTCTGGTGGTGAAAAAGCTTTAACCGCATTAGCACTGGTCTTTGCAATTTTCCGCTTAAATCCGGCACCATTCTGTGTATTGGACGAAGTGGATGCACCGCTGGACGATGCCAATGTGGGACGTTTTTGTAATTTAGTCAAAGAGCTTTCTGAACAAGTGCAATTTATTTATATTACCCATAACAAACTTGCAATGATGATGGCGACTGATCTTTTAGGTGTAACCATGCCTGAACCGGGAACCTCAAAATTAGTGACAGTAAATTTGGAACAGGCAAAAGAATACGGCTTAGCTGCGGAGGTATAACATGGAAATCACCACAATTATCGGGATTGTTATTGCAATTGTGATTATGCTATTCGGCATAAGACTGATCTTGAAAAAACCTGCGGAGGCTGTACCGTCACTGGATGCGGATCTTCATATTGATCCTGACAGCCAGACTCCGGTTATTCCGAGGCATGTACGATCTCAACTGTCTAAAACAGAAAGTCCGGCAGCTACACGTGTTGAACCGAGCCTGAATGAAGAAGCAGTAGACAACATTGCACCTGTGGCAGAACAAAAAGAAGCAGCCAAAGTAGAGCCAACTTTGACTGAAACCGTCCAGCCCGAAACCAAAGCAGCAAGTCTGCTCGATACACAGGTGGTTGCAGAGGAAGCAGCCAAAACAGAAGAAAACACTACGTCAGCTGAACAAGAAAGCAAGCCTGAAACAGTAGAAGTAGCAGAAACAGCAAAAGAGCCTAAAGCCGCCGAATTTAGCCTGAATAGTAATATAGAAAAAGCTGAAATTTCTGACTTTAATGATGAAAGCAGTATTCTCGATGCACATCTCCATGAGCAAAAAATTGTGGATGAAGAATGTTCGCTAGCCAATGCTGAAACGATTATTTCTTTGCATGTTTATCCACAAGGCCGTGCACTGTCAGGTGAAAAAACCTTAAAAGTTTTACTGAAATATGGCCTGCGTTATGGTGAACTGGCATGTTTCCATCGTTATAGTGAAGATGGCTCGAAACTGCTATTTTCGGTGTTGCGTATGGCGGATACCGGTATGGAAGGTTTTGACCTAGAAATTTTGTCGACTGAAGAAGTCAAAGGTCTGGCGTTCTTCTTGGCTTTACCGCATAGCGATGTACAGAATGCCTTCGATACCATGGACAGCATTTCACGTCTGATTGCGCGTGAAGTGGATGGTCTGGTCTATGATCAGAACCAGCAGGAAATGACCCCGCAATTACGTGAATTCTGGCGTCATCAGGCGATTGACTATCGTGCTGGACAGACTGCAGAAGTTTAATATTCCAATATTGAATCTGCAAAATCCGATTTTTATAATAGCGAAAAGCTGAATATTGTATAGGGCGGATTTTCCGCCCTTTTTTATGGTGAAATTATGACCCAAGATGCCACTGTCATTGCGCAAATGCGTCAATTGATTCAACTGCTTGCTAAGCATAATCATGCTTATTATGTGATGGATCAACCTACGATTGAAGACAGTGAATATGATCAGCTCTTTCATCAGCTCAAAGCCTTAGAAGAACAATATCCACATTTACAACAGCCAGACACGCCGACAGTTAAAGTAGGCGGTCAGGCACTTTCCAAATTTCTGACTGTAACGCATGCAGTGCCAATGCTGTCTTTGGGCAACGTGTTCAATCAGGATGACCTGTTTGCTTTCGCACGCCGTATTGAAGAACGCTTACCCAATCAAAAGATCGAATACGATGTTGAGCTGAAATTTGACGGTCTGGCAATTTCCCTCTGGTATGAACATGGCGTACTGGTTCGTGGTGTCACCCGTGGTGATGGGGAAACTGGAGAAGATATTACCCAGAATGTCAAAACCATCCGTAACCTGCCGAAATTTCTGTCTCCAGTGAATGGCGTGATTCCAGAATTACTGGAAGTGCGTGGCGAAGTGCTAATGCCGAAATCCGGCTTTGAACGCCTGAATGCGGCCAATGCAGCGAAAGGTGAAAAAACCTTTGCCAATCCACGTAACGCCGCGGCCGGCAGTTTACGCCAGCTTGATCCGAATATTGCAGCTTCTCGACCTTTGGCTTTTTATGCTTATGGAATTGCCCAGTGTGTTCCTCATCATGGTCAAACCACAATGTCAGGCAGTCTGGAATGGCTACAGCAGTTTGGCTTTGCTGTTGGTGAGCGGCATTTTATCTGCAGTAGCATCCAGGAAGTGCAAAAGGTTTACGAGCAGATCATTGAAGAACGTTCAAAGCTTAGTGTCGAAATCGATGGTATGGTCATTAAGGTCAATGACCTTAAACAGCAACAAAAACTGGGTTTCTTGAGCCGTGAACCACGTTGGGCAACGGCTTATAAATTCCCGGCAGTGGCTGCATTGACCACTGTTGAAAATATTGACTGGCAAGTGGGTCGTACCGGGACTCTAACGCCTGTAGCACGGTTGAATCCGGTTGCAGTGGGTGGTGTAACCGTTTCCAATGTAACGCTGCATAATATTGGTGAAATTCACCGTCTGGATGTAAGAATTGGGGATACCGTCAGTGTCTATCGTAGTGGTGACGTGATTCCTAAGGTAGAAAAAGTCTGGCCAGAATTCCGTCCTGCCAATGCGGTAGAAGTGCATTTACCTGAGAATTGTCCGGTGTGCGGTTCTCCAGTCGTTATGCCAGAAGGTGAAGCCTTGGCACGCTGTTCAGGTGAACTGTATTGTGCGGCGCAGCGTATCGAGACCATCCGTCACTTTGTTTCGCGTAAGGCTATGGATATCGAAGGTCTGGGCGATCGCTGGGTGGAGTCACTGTTACATCTCAATCTTTTGAAAGATGTGTCGGATATTTATCACTTGCATGAGCATCGTGAGCAATTACTGCAAATCGAAAAAATGGGTGAAAAGTCCGTTCAAAATCTCATTGATTCGATTGAGAACAGCAAGAAAACTACATTGGCAGCGTTTATTTATGCGCTCGGGATTCGTGGCGTAGGTGAAACGACAGCACGTATGCTGGCCAATACTTTCCAGACTCTCGACGCTTTACGTAGTGCTGATGTAGACGCTTTAAAAAAAACACCGGATGTTGGTGATATTACCGCAGAATGGATTGTTGATTTCTTCCAGGCACCGCATAACCTGGAAGTATTGGATCGCTTGTTGGCTGCCGGTATTCATTGGGATGCGCCAATTGCACCAACGCGCCAACCACTGAATGGTGAAAGCTGGGTAGTGACTGGAACTTTAAGTTCTATGGGACGTGATGAAGCGACGCAATTACTGCAAGCATTAGGTGCACGGGTCAGTGGCAGTGTCTCTAGCAAGACCAAATGCGTGGTGGCGGGTGAAAAAGCCGGTTCTAAGCTCGATAAAGCAGAAAAACTCGGTGTGCCCGTGATCAATGAAGCGCAATTTATTGCTTTGATGAAGGAGCATGGGCAAATCGAAGAATAATTAGCTCTAAACAATGACTCAAATAAAAAAGACACCCAGGATGATGAATCTTAAGGTGTCTTTTTTATTGCTAGTTCAAAACTATAGGTGAATGAGAGGGGAGGATAGACAAATACAAGGACGGGTTCGGTAATGTAAGTTGAATTCACGTACAATAGATTCATTTGCAGGTATAGATCCTGCCTGATTGATTCTATTCTCCCGTTGATGATTGGCATACACATGGCGCAAGCAAAGAAATCTTTTCCGCAACAAAAATCGCAATTACATGCACGAAATCTGCATCGCAGTCGTTATGATTTTCCTCAGCTAATCAAGACTTGTCCGGAACTTGCGCCTTTTGTCAGCCCGAATCAATATAACGATCTTTCAGTCAACTTTTCTGATCCACTGGCTGTGAAAATGCTCAATAAAGCATTGCTCAAGCATTTTTACGGCATTCAATATTGGGATATTCCTCAAGATTATCTTTGCCCACCGATTCCGGGTAGAGCCGACTATATTCACTATTTGGCTGACCTGTTAAGTCTCAATAATAACGGTCAGATTCCAACAGGACACGCCGTTCACGTATTAGATATTGGGGTAGGGGCGAACTGTATTTATCCGATCATTGGGCATCGTAGTTATGGTTGGAAATTTGTCGGCTCAGACATTCATTCGGCATCGGTTAAAAGCGCTCAATTTATCGTGGAGGCAAATCCGAATCTCAGGAAGGGGATTCAGATTCGATTGCAGAAGACACCGAGCAATATCTTCAAAGGTGTGATTAAACCTTCAGATCGTTTTGATTTGACCCTGTGTAACCCACCATTTCATGCTTCGCAAGATGAGGCAAATGCCACAGCAACGCAAAAATTACGCAAACTTGGCAAACCGGTTGATCGCTCTAAGGTGGTGTTAAACTTTGGCGGACAAAAGAACGAGCTGTGGTGTGACGGTGGAGAAGAACGCTTTGTTTGCCAGATGGTACAAGAGAGCACACAGTTTGCTGAGCAATGTCTTTGGTTTAGTACACTGGTTTCTAAGAAAACCACATTACCTATGCTGTTAAATACCTTGCGTAAGTGCGGTGCAGTGGATGTAAAAACTATTAAAATGACGCAGGGGCAAAAAGAGAGTCGTTTTGTGGCTTGGACTTTTCTAGATACAAAGCAACAGCAAGCGTGGAAAAATGCGCGTTGGACTTCTGCTTAGCTTGTTTTTATGCAGGAATAGTGAGCTTGTGGGCGCATAAGTCGGTGTAGTAGCTCAAATTTAATCTGACAGACACCATAAAAAATCGGTCACTGTCAGATCAGGTTTGAGCTCGTACAATTAAGGAATATATTTCTTCACCACACCATCATCCAGCAATTGCTGGAAATGTTCGACCAAGCTTTCTTTTACTGGACGATATTCCAGACCGAGTTCATCCTTACTTTTTTGGGCATTAAAGAAAATTGGATAACCCATATTGAGTTCAACAAATTTACGGCTAAAGCCGGCCAGAGGACCAAAAATCTTGAAAGCCGTTTTTGGCAACTGGTTGCGCGGAAACGGGAATTTTGGACCAAATGCTTCACGCAGGATTTTACCCATTTCTAGCAGGCTCAAAGTCTCACTACAGATAATATAACGGCCATGCGCTTCCGGATTAAATGCAGCACGGATATGGGCTTCAGCAACATCCTGAACATCCACCACACCATTCCACATTGGTGGAACACCCAGCAAGGTCATGCCATTGGCAAACTGTTGCAGAACTTCCACACTGCCTGATTGAGTATTAGGCGTTAAGGATTCCCCAAAGACCAGTGCCGGATTGATACAGATCAGGTCCCAGCGATCCTGTGCTTCCGCCATTTCCCAAGCTTTGCGTTCTGCCATGACTTTGGAATATGGATAAGGCTGATGGGTTTCTGAACTGGTGGTATTCCAGTGAGATTCATCAAAACTGGTGTGCTCGGTTTGCAAAATATCAATCGCATCGCCATACGTTGAGGCAATACTTGAGGTGACAATCACACGTTTGACAGATTCAGTTTTATTGACGCTATTCAGCACATTTTGCGTACCCAGAATTGCCGGTTCAATAATGTCTTTGAGCGCATCTTTATAATTGGTGACCACAAAAGGTGAGGCCATATGAAAGACAATTTCACAACCTTCCATGGCTGCATCAAAAGAACCGGGCTTGAGCAGATTAGCTTCAAACAGCTTTAAGGTCCCGGGGCTGCTATCTGCAATTTGTTCTAGGTGCGTATAACTCTGGGTTTTATTCAGGTCACGTACAGTGGCATGTACGGTATAACCCTGTTTCAAAAGTTTCTGGATCACCCAACTGGCGATATAGCCAGATGCGCCGGTGACCAGAACAGGTGCTGTGCTATGTTGTAATGTCATATTTAAACCGTTGTTGTTTTGACTTCTTTCATCGTAGGCACAATTATGCATGAACCAGGCCAAACAGGTGAGTTCAAGATAAAAATAAGCAACAAGATAAGTGCTTATTAATATTTACAAAAATAAACGTTTGAATATTCCAGCCTGTTCATCTGAATAAAGCGAGTACAAAAAATGCAACACCTTGTTTTATAAATGGGATTTGTCCGAACAGAGAGCGTAAATGCAAGTGCTTCTCATTTTAATTATATAAAAATCAGATATTTACCATAATTTTGCTTTTGCAAATCAAAAATCTTTTCTCCATAATAGGATGATAAAAGCAGGGAGTAATTCAAATGCGCGGTAATCCAGAAGTCGTAGATTATTTAAATATGCTGATCGGTGGCGAACTGGCTGCTCGTGATCAATACCTGATTCACTCTCGTATGTATGAAGATTGGGGTCTGACTAAAATCTTTGAACGCATCGACCATGAAATGCAGGAAGAAGCACAGCATGCAGATGCCCTGATCCGTCGTGTCCTTTTTCTTGAAGGTACGCCAAATATGCAGCGTGATGACATCGAAGTTGGTGAAGATGTGGTGACCTGCCTGAAAGCTGACCTGAAGCTTGAGTATCATGTCCGTGAAAAGCTGGCTCAAGGGGTCAAACTTTGTGAAGAGAAGGGCGATTATGTGACCCGTGACATGCTGCGCCAGCAAATGTCGGATACGGAAGAAGATCATACTTACTGGTTAGAAAAACAGTTACGTTTGATCGAGCTGATTGGTCTACAAAACTATATCCAGTCACAAATGTAAGATATTGAATAATAAAAAAACCCAGCAGATGCTGGGTTTTTTGATTCTATAGACTTAAGAATTGTTGTTACTGACAATTCCGATTTTTTTCACTTCCAGACGCTGAGCCGCAGCCATCACCATCGCGATATGCTTGTATTCAGTTGCACGATCAGCCTTGATTTTAATCTGATCCTGATCGGCTTTTTGCGCCACGGTCTTGAATAAGGCTTCCAGCGCTTGAGCATTGGCCACCGGCTGATCATTCCAGAAGATCTGGCCTTGAGCATCGAGACGCAAATTTACAATCTCTGGCGGTTTTTCCTCAGTCGGTGGTGGTGTACCATTCGGCAGGTTGATATTAATCGAATTATTCGGCAACGGAATAGTGATAATAAACATAATCAACAAGACCAGCATGACATCAATCAATGGTGTCATGTTGACGTCCAGCATTACATCATCATCCTGATTTGAGCCAACATTCATTCCCATAACTGGATTCTCCCTCAATCTTAAGGTGAAGCGGGCGGGGTCGTGACAAATGCAATCTTGCCAATACCTGCTTGCTGGGTGGTACTAATCACCTGATCAATTGCCTCATAAGGTGTTAACTGATCACCACGAATATGCACTTCAGGCTGCGGACGTTTCTGGGCTTCTGCCTGTAAACGACTCAGTAAAACTGTTTTATCTGCGATATAAATTTCGTTCCAGAAAATATCGCCAGTTTTATTGACAGCCAACTGAACATTTTCTGGCTTGGTTTCATACGGTACATTTCTTTCTTCTGGCAGATCGACTGGTACGGTATGAATTGCAACCGGTACTGTAATCAGAAAGATAATCAGCAGTACCAGCATCACATCAACCAGAGGCGTGGTATTAATGGTACCAATGACCTCATCATCGCTGTCGTTTGAATTGACCATCATTCCCATGGTTGACCCCCATTTTTATTTTGTGTCGCGGTGAACAGGATTGTTTGAGCTGATTTCGCCGCTCAGTAGTACAGCATGCAAGTCAGAACCGAAGGTACGAACTTCTTCCATTACAGCTTTATTACGGCGAGTTAACCAGTTGTAACCAAGTACTGCCGGAACTGCCACAGCCAGACCGATTGCAGTCATGATCAGTGCTTCACCGACCGGACCAGCAACTTTATCGATTGATGCCTGTCCTGAAATACCAATTGCAGTCAGTGCATGGTAAATACCCCAAACGGTACCAAACAGACCTACGAAAGGTGCTGTAGAACCGACTGTAGCAAGGAAGGCCAGACCGCCACTCAGATGGTTCTGGATTTTGTCGATTGCACGTGAAATTGAAATGGTGACCCAGGTATTGAAGTCAATACGCTCAAGTAATGTACCGCCATGATTTTTGGTTGACTTAATCCCTTTTTCCGCAATAAAACGGTAGACGCTGGCTTCATCCAGGTTCTCGGTGGCATTATCCAGAGAAGAAGATTCCCAGAAAGTATTTTCAGCTTGCTTAGCCTGTTTGCGAATCTTGCCTTGTTGTAGGCATTTGCTGATCATGATGTACCAGGTGCCGATCGACATGACAACCAGAATAAACAAAGTGATTTTCGAAACAATATCACCTTCTTTCCACATGGCTTCTAGGCCATAAGGATTGTATCCAGCTTTTTCATCACTAGCTTCATCAGGCAGTGGGGGCGGGGTTGGTGTGGCCGCTGTTGCAGGTGTTGTTACCGCTGTTTCAGTGACAGCACTGGTATTTGGTGTAGCGGACTGTTCTGCAAAAATTGTTTGCAGAGGTAATAAAGTGCTCATGGCAATTACACCGGCAGCAGTCATGTTTTTTAAAGGTTTTAGTGATTTTTTCATCATGGATCTCCTGATTTTTTTCTTTATCTGTTGTATCTGTTAGTCAAGGACAAATTCATAGGGAATGTCATACCAAGATTCTTGCGGTTCGCCATTTTTCATTGCCGGCTTGAAAGTACATAAACTGAAGGCCTTGGATGCTGCACGATCCAGCGCACGACTACCGCTCGACTTTTTCACCTTCGCATCCTGGACCTTGCCGGAGGTATTTACATATACAGAGATCAGGACTTCACCTTGCTCTTCATTCATCAGTGCATCACGTGGATAGTCTGGGCGTTTACATCCTGCTTCACCTTGTGAAACACCACGAGTTACGCCAGCGGGTGGAGGAGCTGGGGCTGGAGCGGCTGCGACTACTGGAGCCGGTGCTGCTACCGGACTTGGTGAAGGACTCGCTGCAACGGGAGTAGGTACTGCAACAGTTGTCGGTTGGGTTGGCGTTGGAAGCGTTTTCTGTACAGGAACTACTTTTTCAACCGGTTTCACCTCAGGCACTTGTGCCACTTTTTCCACGATTTTTGGTGGTTCAGGTGGAGTTTCTTTTGGTGGCTCAGGTTCAGGCGGCTTAATATCTTGAATAATCATTAGTTCAACCGGCTGTTCTGTCGGTTTAATAATGTCTTTTGCCATACCAGCCATGAGTACTAGGCCAACCAGGATATGCAAAAAAACAACGACCCCAATACCAGTCAGTTTTTTGGCGGAGTTTTTTTCTAAGTCTTCAAACTTTGTGCCCATCATGACTCCTAGAATTTAAGACAAACAGGAAATAGTGCACTGATGAGAAAATTGTTTTTAGTTACAGGCAGCATTATTTTTTGTTTGGCTAAAATTAAACGGGGAAAACCGCAAACACCGCTTGGCAGCAGTGTTTGCGAAGTAATTAATTAAAAGAATTTATAGGTACCACGTAGGAAGTAGGTACGGCCCATTGGATCACCGTGACGAGGGTCATAGCCATATTGAGCATTGTTAGTTGCATCAGAAGCAGGTGGTTCTGCATCAAACATGTTGCGAATACCTGCAGTTAGCTCTAAATTCTTGAATCCGCTATAGGTGCCTGCAAAGTTATAAAGCGTATAGGCACTTACATCACGTTCTTGAGAAAAGTCTTCATAACCACGGATATATTGTTGTTCTAGTCTCATTTTCCAGTCTTCATAAGACCAGTTGATATTGGCAATATGTCTCCAGCGGACGACTGCAGGATCATCATAGATGCCGACGAGCCCTTCCCATTCACCGTTTGGTTCTTCTTGCTCATCCATTTTGATGACATAGGTACCATCAATCCCAAAACCAAAACGGCCTGTTGCTGTCATTGGGCTTAAGTAGTTCAGGCTGAGGTCAATCCCTTCAGTTTTTAATCCACCCATATTTTGTAGAGTTGTATTTAAATACTGGATACGACCATCTGGAGCGTAAACGATCAGATTGCCATAGCGATCAAGGTCATTAAAAATGTCATTAGGAGTAACTGAGCTGACTAAACCTTCAATATCAATATTGTAGTAATCAGCGGTGAATACCAGATTCTTGATTGGTTCATATACGAATCCGGCTGTAAAAGAGGTTGATTCTTCTGGCTGTAAGTCTGGGTTACCACCTTGTTTACGCTTGAACTGCATACCACATTGGTCTGCAAATTGGGTGCTGGTCGGTTGACCGTTAGCATCACAAAAACGTGGGTTATTGAAGTTAGTGCTAGTATTGGTTTCACTTTGTAAAGAGTTGATTTCCCACATACTTGGGGCGCGGAATCCAGTACTATAAGAACTACGGAACATTAACTCTTTAACCGGTTCCCAACGTAGGGATACTTTTGGATTGAAAGTATCACCAAAGTCACTATAGTCATCATAACGTGCCGCAAGTTGAGCTTCTAGAGTCGGCAAGATCGGTACATGTAATTCAGTAAACACCGCAGTAATATCACGGTCACCTGAACTTGACGGTTTATTTGGATCAATACCAGAACCTGGAACCTGGCGAACAAGATCGGCATTCACCTTGGCTTCCCAGTCCTGAGTGGTGTAGCTACCACCCAAGGCAAATCCAACTTCACCTGCAGGTAGTTCATAGATTGGACGGCTGACAGTGAAATCTATAGTGGTAGAATCCAGACTTGCCATATTTGTTGGGCCAGCTACATCAAAGGTTGACCATTTTCCTACATCTGCAGCTGCTTGAGGGCCAAAAGGATTGAGTGTGCCATCATTGAGTGCAGCTTGAACCTGACTCTGATTCAAATAGCCACTGACGAAATTATCAGTTGCTTCACTTTCGGCATAAGTAACGCCACCATTGATATCCCAACCTAGTACTTCACCTTCGATCCCAGCAAAGAAACGGTTTGACTCATTCTCTGATTGAGATACACGGTTACCTGATTGTGAACGTAAATAAAGGGTTGCTTCATCATCTACCAGACCAGCAATACCTGGAGTAATACCGTTGCCTGGATAATATTTGCTGGTATTTGGAATGGTAAGGCTACCACCCCATACATCAGGTGCAATTGAGGTTTTTACTTTACTCTCAGTATAAATATACTCAGCAACTGCATTTAATGAATCGGTGAGTTTGAATGTACCTTTTGCTAAAGCTGAAAAGGTTTCTTCTTCAGGTGTAATACCGATTAATGCTTGTGTGTTTAATAGACAGCGCGTGCCAGACACGAACACGTTTGGTGCATTATTACAATTTTGATTGATATAAGGATTGACTACGCCAACGCCAGAATCTAACAGGTTAGCAGGAAAACCAGCAGTGGAACCGATTGCCATATTTAATTCTGGAATTAAGCCACCACGGCGACTGACTTTACGATCTTTGGCCATGATCATATCAGACGTACGGTAGTCCACTACGCCATAGACGTTAAAGCCTTGTTCATCCAGATCGCCATAACCACCGAAGATGGAAACATCATATTTGTCACCATTTTTTTCTTCGGGTGCCTGAAGGCCGCCAGATACCCCGAAACCTTCATACTCTTTTTTGATAATAAAATTGATTACCCCGGCAATCGCATCTGCACCATATACTGCAGAAGCACCATCACGCAGAATCTCGATTCGCTCAACCATCGCGAGCGGAATAATATTCAGGTTAACTTCAGAAGTACTAAATGGGCTGTTAGCCAAACGACGCCCATTTAATAAAACTAAGGTCTTATCAGTACCAATCCCACGCAGGTTGGCAGAAGAGCCTGAAGTATTACTTTTACCAATATTTTGAGAAACAGCAAAACCAGCTTGGTTAGCACTTACTTTATTAATTGCTTCTTCAACCGTGGTGACCCCCTGATTCACCAGATCTTCGACTTTAAGCACAGTAATAGGAGATGCACTTTGTGCAGCTACTCCTTTAATAGATGAACCTGTCACTGTCACTTTTTGAACCTTGGTAGGTTGAGCGGCAGAGTTTTCTGGTTCATCGGCTGCATGTGCCAAAGACAAGCACATCATACTTAAGCTGAGTGCGCTTAACTTGAGTAGTCTTTTGCTGACGGTTGGAGCCCCCATAGATCCGACTAGTTTGTTTATTTTCATCGTAAAGTTCACCTTTCTTGTTGTGTGAAGATAATGCTGTATTTTTTTTAAGCAAAGCAAGTGCCAACTTAGTCAGAATTCTTCTAAAAATATTCAATATATTAAGAAATGCTTAATTTATAGGGTCTTAGAAAGAGAGAACTTGTGCGTCAGGGAAAACAGATGAGCTGTATTGGAAGTAATAAGAAAAAATGATATTGCAAATCAGTATTTATTGATTAACTCTAAACATTAATTGAAAAATATGTGAACTAATCGATATTTTTAGATTCTTTAATGTAGGTGAAATATGAGTTATGAGGGGTGGTTGTTTAATTTTTAGACATATTCTTAGTTATTAAAAAATATAGATTTATTTTTTTGGATTACGAATGGCTGAATTGGAATGTGCTATAAAATGACCCACTAGCGAATTATTTTTGTGCAATAAAGTGAAAGTCATTGTAGGATTAGTGCAGTAAATACTGCAGATAGTATCTAAGTAATTGCCTAAATTATTATTATTTTAAATGATTAATAAAAATATATTTTTTGTTGTAAAAAGAACTTAATTGTTACTTAAAGTATAGAGTGGCATGAAATTAGCTTTCAAACGCTAGATTCATAAGATAGGCGGAATGTTGAAAAATAAAAAAACATGAAGCAAATCAGAAGAGATTAAATGCTTTTAAAAAACCTTAATCATTTTAATGATTTAAATAAACAAAAATAGGTGTGAATTTGAAATCAGTAATTTTAAGGATGACAGTTTTAGCACTGGCAGTAACATCAGGGGGGATGGCTTTAGCAAAATCATCTGCACATCCGGATAAAATTTTAAACCTGGCTTTCGAAGCACCTGATGACGGTTTTGATATGGTCAAAACCTATAATTTTTATAGTGGTAGCGTGGCTGAGGCCATTTTCGAGCCTTTGTTGCGTTATGACTATCTGGCCCGGCCTGCAATTTTGGCTCCGAATACCGCCGAGTCTTTACCCGTGGTTGAACAGGATGGCAAAGTTTATACCTTTAAAATCAAGCCAGGAATTTATTTCAGTCCGGATCCAGCCTTTCAGGGCAAGAAGCGTGAACTGGTTGCCCGGGATTATATTTATTCCATGCAAAGGGTGATGGATCCGAAAAGCCATTCGCCTTCTTTTTCCTTTATCGAAGGCAAAATTCTTGGCGCAGATCAAGTTATCCAGCAGGCCAAAAAAACTGGCAAGTTCAACTACGATGCACCTATTCCCGGTTTAAAAGCCCTAGATAAATATACCTTACAAATTACCCTGACCCGTTCCGACCTGAACTTTCCTTACATTCTGGCCTATGTCGCTTTTGCTGGTACTGCACGCGAAGTCATCGAATATTATGGCGATCGGGTAGGTCAGCACCCAGTCGGAACAGGGGCATACCAATTACACAAATATGTGCCGCGTAGCCGCATTGAGTTAACCGCTAATCCAAATTATCGCGGTTTTGTCTGGAACTTTAAGGGGGATGGTTCAGAGTGGGATCAACGGATTGTTAAAGCCATGCAAGGCAAGCAGATGCCGCAAATCGGCAAGGTCAAGATCAGTATCATTGAAGAAGAACAATCACGTTGGCTGGCTTTAAAATCTGGACAATTAGACTATGACAAACTGACTGCAAGTGGCGCTGAACAGGCATTGGAAAATAAGCAGCTGAAAAGTGAATACAAGAAAAAAGGCATCCTGCATTATCCGAATAAAGAACCGGAAATCACCTATACCATCATGAATATGCGTGATCCGGTGATTGGTGGGAACTCACTGGAAAAAATTGCACTACGCCGTGCCATTGCCTTGTCCTATAACCAGAAAGAGGCCATCCAGCAGCTCTATAAGGGCCATGCCGTTAAAGCTGAAATGATTCTTCCTGAAGGCGTGGGCGGATATAACCCGAATTATAGAAGCAGCATTGCCTACAATCCTTTGCTTGCCAATAAACTGCTCGATCGTTTTGGCTACAAGAAAGGCGCCGACGGTTACCGCACCTTGCCTGATGGCAAACCATTGGTTCTGAAAATGAACTCGACCAGCTCAAGTTCTTCCGTCATTTCTGCGGAACTATGGAAAAAGAACCTGGATGCAATCGGAGTAAAAGTTGAATTTAAAGTCAGTAACTTTGCCGACAATTTAAAAGAAGCCACCCAGTGCAAACATATGATGTGGGGTGGCGCCTGGATTGCAGATTATCCGGAAGGGGAAAACTTTGCCCAATTGCTGTATGGCCCAAATGCCCAGCAAGGTAACCTGAGCTGCTATACCTCTAAAGCCTATGACGCGCTGTATCAAACTGCGATGAAACTGCCGCCTCAGCAACGCACTCCCTATTATGAGCAGATGAACCGCCAGATGGAGGCAGATAATCCGTGGATTTTGCACAATACCCGGGTACGCAACTGGCTGATTCATCCACAGGTACAGGGCTTTAAGGCACATCCGGTGACTAGAGCAGTTTGGCAATATCTGGATATTGAACCTGTTAAAAAATAACTTGAGAAGATTAAGAACCAGTATGAATGTGAATACAAACACTTTAAAAAAGCTGGCCAGTGGGGTTTTAATGGCCAGTTTAATGATGGCAGGTGCTGCACCCACATGGGCTGCCAATCCTGCCAATCCGAATAAAGTCTTAAAAACGGTCTTTCCTGCGGCTGAAACCGGTTTCGATCCCGGTTATATCCATGATCGTTATTCGGCCAAGATTAACTCGGCGATTTTCGAAACTTTATATACCTATGATTATCTGGCCTCACCAGCGAAACTGGTGCCATTGACTGCGGTAGATATGCCTCAAGTCAGTGCAGACGGTTTGACTTATACCATTAAAGTTAAAAAGGGCATTTACTTTGCGGATGATCCGGTCTTTGGCGGTAAAAAACGTGAACTGACCGCCTACGACTATGCCTATTCTCTAAAGCGTCTCTTAGATCCAAAACTTAATTCACCAAATAGCTGGTTACTGGATGGCCGGATCAAAGGGCTGGAAGCATGGACAGCCATGGCGAAAAAAAATGGTAAAGTCTATGAAAATCCATTTGAAGGCATTCAGACTCCAGACCGCTATACGCTGGTACTCAAGCTGAATAATCCGGATCAGAACTTTCCGATGTTGCTGGCCCACGGTCCAGCTGCCGCAGTTGCACGCGAAGTCATTGAAAAGTATAAAGACAAAGCTGGCTGGGTGATGAGTAAGCCGGTCGGTACAGGGCCTTATGTGCTTAGCCGCTGGACACCGGGATCACGCATTATCTTAAAGCCGAATCCGGCTTACCGTGGTTTTGTCTGGAATTATAAAGCCAATAGTGCAGAAGACCAGGCGATTGTCAGTGCGATGCAGGGCAAAAAAATGCCTCAAATCGGCACCATTGATGTGCGTGTGATTGAAGAAGCACAATCACGGATGTTGTCATTCAAGAAAAATGAACTGGATCTGGTGGAAATCGACGGCGATCTGGTCGTGCAGGCATTGGATGGTGACAAGTTAAAACCTGAGCTGGTCAAGCAAGGCATCAAGCTTTCACGCATGTTGGAGCCATCGATTAACTACCATTACTGGAATATGCAAGACCCGGTGGTGGGTGGCTTTACGCCAGAAAAAATAGCCTTACGTCGTGCGATGGCAATGGCTTTTTCTGTTGAAAACATGATTAGCGTATTACTAAAAGGAGATGGCGCAAAACTGCACATGCCTATTCCGCCAGGAGTTGCAGGCTATTCACCCGCTTATAAAACCAGTACGCCATATTCGGTCAAGGCAGCCAACATGTTGCTGGATCGCTATAACTACAAGATCGGTGCGGATGGCTGGCGGAGAACTCCTGAAGGCAAACCTCTGGTGATTGAACTGATTACGGCCAATACCAGTCGTGGTCAGCAACAGGGCGAATTCTGGAAAAAGACCCTAGATAATATTCATATCAAACTGACCAGTAAGGCCATGCCATTTGCTGAAGGCATTAAGCTGGAAAAGCAATGTAAAACCATGTTTAAAAGCTCTGCATGGATTGCCGATTATCCGGATGCTGACAACTTCATGCAGTTGTTCTATGGCAAAAACGTCAATGTCACCAATAATGCCTGCTTCAAGCATGCGGAATATGACCGTTTATATGAACAAAGTCAGAGCATGCCACCGGGTCCTGAACGGGATCTGGTTTATCGCAAAATGACCCGTATTCTAGAGGTCAATATGCCAACCATGATGCTGTATAGCACTTACCGTAATGCATTAGCGCAACCTCATGTTATTGGACACAAGTCCCATCCGATTCTGTCCACAGAATGGATGTATATCGATATTGATACTAAAAAGTAAGAAAAAGCTGGAGATGATGATGACATTAAAACACTTGAAATTTACTACACTCTGTCTGGCGATGATCGGGGGATCTCAAACCGTCATGGCAGAGACCCAAACCCAGCTTTTGCCTTTATTCAAGGCAGCAGAAATTCCGGCATTGTGCGATGCCAATCTGGATAAAATGCAAAAAGATATCCAGACATTTGAAAGCCAGAAAATCAAAAATAAGGCTGAAGCCCGTCCTTATCTGGCAGCTTGGGATACATTGCAGGCATCGATTGGTGATTTTGTTTCACCTATCGGTTTATATAGTAATGTCGATCCTGATCCAGCCTTGCGTCAGGCGGCAGATGACTGTGAGCTGAAAATCAGTAAATACCTGACTTCCATGTATCAGAGTCCAAAACTGTATGCCCAGTTTAAGAAACTAAAAGCCACAGATCCGGTCGATGAGAAATTCCTGAAAGATATTCTGAATCAGTTTGAAAAAACCGGGGTACAACTCAGCGCAGAGAAGCAGAAACGTCTGAAGGAAATTATTGAAGAAAGTACCAAACTGGGGCAGGACTATTCCAAGAATGTACGTGATAACCCTGAAAAAGTTGAATTCACTGTTGCAGAGCTGAAAGGTTTACCTGAGAGCTATATCGCCGGTTTAAAGAAAAATGAAAAGGGCAATTATCTGCTCGGCTTCGACTATCCGGAATATCAGCCATTTATGGAGCTGGCAGAGAGTGATGAAGCTCGTAAACGTTATCAGACTGCCTATACCCGCCGAGGGACTGAGAAAAACCTCGAATACATGAAAAAGGCTATTGATCTGCGTTATGAACTGGCCCAGCTATTCGATAAAGACAGCTATGCTTATGTTGCCTTAAAAGATCGTATGGCCAAAACCCCAGAAGCAGTCAATAGTTTTCTGGATGAGGTCTATGCCAAAGTTGCGCCATTAGAAAAGCAGGATGTTGAAGAATTACGTCAGTTCAAGGCAGAAACCTTAAAAATTCCGCTGGAAAAAGCAGAGATTGAGCGCTGGAGCCAAGGCTACTGGAGTGAAAAACTGCGTCAGGCCAAATATAAGGTGGATCAGGAAAAACTGCGTGATTATTTCCCGACTGAAGCGGCTCAAAAATGGTTATTTGCCGTATCCTCCGATTTATATGGGATTGAATTCAAGCCGGTAAAAGTCAAAGCCTGGCACGATGAAGTTGAATACTATGCCGTGCATGACAAAGCCACCGGTGAGTTTATGGGCGGACTTTATGTCGATAAATATCCACGTGAAGGCAAATATGGCCATGCTGCAGTCTGGGGCGTTTATGGTGGCAGCCGTTTAAATCATCGCCGTCCGGTCTCTGTTTTGGTGACCAACTTCAACCGTAAAGGTCTGAACAGTAATGAGCTGGAGACTTTTGTACATGAAATGGGTCATGCGCTACACGGAATATTATCGAAGACCCGTTATACCGAGCAGTCAGGTACATCGGTAGAGCGTGACTTTGTTGAAGCACCTTCGCAAATGTATGAAGAGTGGGCGCGCCGTTTCGAGACTTTATCTAAAGTAGCAGATTACTGTGAACCTGCTTGTCCTCGTGTCGATGAAGCCATGACCGAGCGCTTAAAGAATGTGAAAAATTATGGTCGCGGCCTGCATTATGCCCGTCAGACTTTATATGCTCAGTACGACATGGCCCTGCACGGTAAAGATGCGAAAAGTATTGATCCATTAAAACTCTGGCAAGATATGGAAAGTAAAACTGCATTGGGTTCTGTTCCAGGTCAGCAATTCCCGGGTCAGTTCGGACACTTGATGGGTGGCTATCAGGCGGGTTATTACAGCTATATGTGGTCTGAAGTGCTGGCACTCGATATGTTGTCTGCTTATGGTGACCATCTGATGGATCCAAAAGTCGGCATGCACTATCGCGAGACTGTACTGGCACAAGGCGGACAAAAGCCGGGCGATCAGATGGTTAAGGATTTTCTGGGCCGTGATCCGGACAGCAAAGCTTTCTTTAATGAAATTTCAGGACATTAAGTCAAGGAAGGAAAGCGATGCTGGCATATATTATTCGAAGGATTTGGCAAATGATCCCCACCATGCTGGGGGTGATTCTGCTGATATTCCTGTTATTTAACTGGGTCGGGGGAGATCCGGCCTATATCCTGGCCGGTAAAATGGCCAATGCTGAGCAGATTGAAAATATCCGCCAGCAGCTCGGGGTCGATCAACCTTATTACGTACAACTGTGGATTTTCATCCAGCAGATTTTGACCTTTGATTATGGCGTGAGCTGGAGTACCGGTGAGTCGGTATCCCAGATTATTACCACGCGTTTGGGGCCATCACTGACCATTTTGATTCCACTGACTATCCTGCAAACGATTGTTTCAATCATTCTGGCGCTCGGGGTGGCTTCAGTGCGTGGTTCGCTGACTGACCGCATGATCATGATGCTGTGTACCATCGGTATGTCGATCAGTATTCTGGTCTATATCATCGTATTCCAGTACGTCTTGGCTTATGAACTGAGCTGGTTCCCGGTACAGGGCTGGAGCGATAACTTTACTGAAAATTTATTCAAATATGCACTATTGCCAGTATTAATCATGCTGGTGGTGAGTATTGCACCGACTTTACGTCTCTACCGCAGTTTTGTTCTGGATGAAGTCAATCAGGATTATGTCCGTACCGCACGTGCCAAAGGTCTGGGCGAAAGCCGCATTCTGGGCGTGCACGTACTGCGCAATGCTTCGATTCCAATCATTACTGATGTCATGGCGGGACTTCCGGCTTTACTGATCGGTGCTTTCCTGATTGAACGTTTCTTCGGTATTCCTGGCATTGGCCGTGAAGTGATTATCGCAGTTGAACGTTCTGACTTTCCGGTAATTAAAGCGATTACGGTCTATGTTGCGGCTGCGACCATGTTATTTAACCTGATTGCCGATCTGATCTATAAATGGGTCGATCCACGTGTACAGTTGAAGTAGGTGAATTATGCTGAGTGCGATATTTAAAAAAGAGCAACATGCTTCAGCAGTGCCTGAGTCTGCTTCAACCGGATTATGGCAGCTGGCGTTGCGTCGTCTGAAACGTGACCGCATTGCGATGTTCTCCCTATTTGTGGTGCTGTTTTATCTGCTGATGTTGCTGCTTTCCATGACAGGTATGATTGCCAAGGACTGGAATAAGGAAGTGGCGGTGAGTTATGCACCCCCAAGTTTTATCTATACACCGTCTGTACCTGGAGCTGCAGGTGAAGATCAAAGTACTGAATCTGCCGTAGTGCCAGTTAATCCAGTTGATCCTTTAAAAGATGTGATTGCAGAACTGGAAGCAGAAATTGCTGCTGAACAGGGCGCAGGTGTGATTGATTATTATGGTGTAGTCGATCCACTGGCTGAAGATATGAAAGCCATTGATCAGGAATTAGGGGGTCAGTTACTGGATCAGAGTAGTGAGCTTAAACAGAGCCTGTTCTTTGGCGCAGATAAATGGGGTCAGGATGTACTACTGAAAACCATTAAAGGTGCAGAAACTTCGATTTTAGTTGGCCTGATTGCTGCGCTGGTTGCGGTGGTGATTGGTACAGTACTTGGTGCGATTGCTGGCTATTTCGGTGGTTGGGTCGATGATGTGCTGAACTGGTTCTACAATATCTTTACTTCTATTCCTTATCTGTTGCTGGTGTTAGCGATTGCAGCAGTACTGCAACAAAAAGGGATTTTATCGATTATCCTGATTTTGGGTCTGACCGGCTGGACCGGGGTATTCCGCCTGGTTCGTGCGGAATATATGAAGCATACTGCACGTGAATATGTACTGGCAGCGAAAGCCATTGGGGTAAGCAATATGCGCCGTATCTTCGTGCATATTTTTCCGAATGTCAGTCATATCGCTTTGGTTCAAATGTCCATTCTTGCAGTGGCCTTTATCAAGTCCGAAGTCATTCTCAGCTTCTTAGGCTTTGGCGTACCGATTGGTGTGGTGTCATGGGGTAGTATGCTGAATGAAGCGCAAAGCGAGCTGATTTTAGGCAAATGGTGGCAGTTGACTGCGGCATCGGTGGCGATGGCGGTACTGGTGACAGCTTTCTCAATGTTTACTGATGCATTACGTGATGCATTAGATCCAAAACTGAAATAGGAGCGCAGCGATGTCTGAAATGAATCCAAGCACAGCACCCGCGTTACTTCGCGTAGATAACTTACGTGTCAGTTTTAAAGGTGAAAATAAACAATATGTGGAAACGGTCAAAGGAATTTCATTTGAAATTCCGGCCAATACCACAGTGGCGTTAGTCGGTGAATCCGGAAGTGGTAAATCTGTAACTTCATTAGCAGTGATGGGACTTTTGGCGCCAGAAAATTCTAAGGTCGCTGAAGACAGTCAGATCCTGTTTGAAGGTCGGGACTTATTGAAACTTAAGTCGAGTGAAATGCGTCAGATCTGTGGCAAAGAAATTGCCATGATCTTCCAGGAACCGATGTCCTCATTAAATCCGGTGTTTACCGTAGGCATGCAGATTTCTGAAATTCTACGCCTGCATTTGGGCATGAATAAAAAGCAGGCCCGTCAAAGAACATTGGAACTTTTGCAGGAAGTCGGTATTCCTTCACCGGAAACCAAGATTGATGCTTATCCAAGCCAGTTGTCTGGTGGACAGCAGCAACGGGTGATGATTGCCATGGCTATTGCCTGTGAACCGAAACTCTTGATTGCTGATGAACCAACGACGGCATTAGATGTGACTATCCAGAAACAGATTCTGGACCTGCTTGAATCCTTGCGTCAGCGCCGTCAAATGTCGATGTTATTCATCAGTCATGACCTGGCGGTAGTTGGTGAAATTGCGGATCAGGTCATTGTAATGCGTTATGGCGAGATTCGTGAGCAAGGTTCGGTGACAGAAGTCCTGAACAATCCTCAGGATATTTATACCCAAGCCTTGTTGCATTGCCGTCCACAGCTGTCGCACCGTCCTTTGCGTTTGCCGGTGATTAGCGACTTTATGAAACAGGATAGTCTGGCGCATGACCTGCATGCGAACGCTCCGCTACAACAGGAACGTTCCCGTGGTTTAAAAGGTAATGAAGAGATCATTCTCGATGTACGTGATCTGAAAAAATCCTTCTATAGCCGTAAAGGCCTATTTGGAAAAGATGAATTTCAGGCTGTGAAAGGCGTGTCTTTTCAGCTGGCTAAAGGCAAAACCTTAGGGCTGGTTGGGGAGTCAGGTTCTGGTAAAACCACGATTGGTTTGCTCCTGATGCGACTGCAACAAGCTACAGGCGGCAAGGCGTTATTTCAGGGTAAAGATATCTTGTCGATGACTGAAAAAGAGTTTACGGCCTATCAGCGTAAAATCCAGATCATTTTCCAGAACCCTTATGCTTCTTTGAATCCGCGTTTTACCGTGGGACAAATCCTGATGGAGCCGATGCAGATTCATCATATTGGCAAGGATGATGCAGAACGTAAACAGATGGCACTTGATTTATTAGAAAGGGTCAGCTTACCGGCTCAGGCCTTCTATCGCTATCCACATGAGTTTTCAGGTGGCCAGCGTCAGCGGATTGCAATTGCACGCTGTCTGACCTTAAAGCCTGAGATTTTGATCTGTGATGAATCAGTGTCCGCACTGGATGTATCCGTACAGGCGCAGGTACTGAACTTATTGCAGGATTTACAGGATGAATTTGGTCTGAGTTACATCTTTATTTCGCATGATTTGTCAGTGGTGAAATATATTTCTGATCAGATCATGGTGCTAAATCATGGTGATCTGGTGGAAATTGCCAACTCAGATGATCTGTATCAGTCTCCGCAACACGACTATACCAAGCGTCTGTTAAGTGCGATTCCTCAGGGTATTCCGCAGTAACTTGCTAAAGTACGAAATAAAAAATGTCCACATTGCTGGGCATTTTTTTATGACAAGAATTCACTTTTAGGAAATAGAAGGGAGATACCCGCCTTTTATATCGGGTTCTATTGAGAAGACTAGGGATAGATAAAATTAGGTCATTATTATTGTTCCTGCAAAAAAAAGAGCCACCGAAGTGACTCTATCTTATTCAAAGCCTAGAACTTTTTAAAGCCTTTATTCGCACCATATAAACCGCGTGGTGCATTACCTTCACGGTTTTCGCGGCGGCCAAACTGGTTGTCTTCACGGTTGTCACGACGTGCAAACTGGGTGCCATTCTGGTTTTCACGACGACCAAAGCCTTGATCATCGCGACGTTCACGGTTGTTGTATTGCGGCTGCTGCTCATCGGTATCACGGCGTTGCTGACGCAGGTAACCACCACGGCGCGCTGCCATTGGTTTTTCCTGCATACGCTCATTACGACGTTTCGCCATGCCGAATAAGCCGGTACCTTGACGCGGTTTCAGCTCAACTGATTTGGTCAGGTTATCGATATCCTGTTTATCCAGTTCAATCCAGCGACCTGTACGAAGTTCACGTGGCAGAATCACGGTACCATAACGGGTACGTAATAAACGGCTGACTTTCAGGCCTTGTGATTCAAAGATACGACGAACCTCACGGTTACGACCTTCTTTCACGACAACTTGATACCAACGGTTGATCCCGTCACCACCCAGTTCAGAGAATGATTCAAACTTCGCAGGACCATCATCTAGCACCACGCCTTTCAGCATGTTGTTTTTTAGTTGAGGAGTCACTTCACCCATGACACGAACCGCATATTCACGTTCGATTTCATTGGATGGGTGCATTAAACGATTCGCCAGTTCACCGTCATTTGTGAACAGTAACAGACCGGTCGAGTTAATATCCAGACGGCCGACCATTACCCAGCGATCGCCTTGAATTGATGGCAGGTTGTCAAATACTGTTGGACGCTGTTCAGGATCATTACGTGAACAGATTTCGCCTTCTGGCTTATAGTAAATCAGGACACGACGACGGATTTCGTCTTCGATCTGGAACTGCACTTTACGACCATCGATGCGAAGCTCATCACCCGGTTCGATTCGTTCACCCACTTGGGCAATCTGCCCATTCACACTCACACGACCTGCGGCAATGACTTCTTCCATATAACGGCGAGAACCCAAACCAACACGTGCAAGCACCTTTTGCAACTTTTCACTCATGACAGCATAACCTTAGAAATAATTATTCAACAGTTCACCTATTTATGACTTCGGTGCATTCGCATCGAGCGCCATAAAAGCTTCCTTGGCATCCTGCAGGGGAGGCAATTGGCCTAAAGAATTTAAGCCAAACGCATTTAAAAATTGTGGCGTTGTCACTAACAACGCAGGTCTTCCAGGGAGTTCACGAAAGCCGGATTCTTTAATCCAGTTCCAGTCAAACAGCGTACGCAAAATCTGACTGTTATTCGTGACACCACGAATTTGTTCAATATCAGCTCGGGTCACTGGCTGATGATAAGCAATCACCGCAAGCATCTCCAGTAATGAAGGTGACAGGCGTGTCGGTCGCTCGGGCCAGGTCTGTGCAATAATATTACGATATTTTACACGCACTTGAAAACGGTAACCTTGCACAGTTTCAACCAGTTCAATAGAACGGCCATGCATCAGCATGGAAAGCTGCTGTAAATACTGGCGCAGCTCCTGCTTGCTATAGCGATCCTGAAATGCTTCTTTCAGTCGAGCTAAGGAAACTGGGGAGTCACTGGCAAAAATAATGGCTTCCAGCTGCATCAGAATTTCATGCAGATTATCTTCCGCAGACAAGGAGATATTATGGTCTGTGTTCATGCGTGTGCTCCTTGAATTGCGAGCGGTGCCTCAATGCCTGAGGCAATAATTTGAATTTTTTGCTGGCGGGTGAGTTCCAACACGGCCATAAAGGTCACGACTACACCCATGCGTCCCTGACTTGGCTTGAGTAATTTATCAAAAGATAAGACTTCACCAGATTCCAGACGGCTTTCAATATAGGCAATCCGTTCTTCCAGTAAAACAGGCTCCTGTTGCACCTGATGAATGACCGGTTCAGGACGGTTAAAGACGCAAAGCAAGGCATCACGCAGCAGATCAGCACTATGGCCTTCATTGGGTTGGATAAACTTGCCTAAGTGAACATTGGTCTCAAAGGTATCACGTTCCAGAATCGTCATCTGACCCAGACGTTCTGCAGCCTGCTTGATCCGTAAATAATTTTCCAAGCGCTCAATCAGGTCTTGTTTTGGATCCTGTTCAACCGCAGCCACGCTTTTCGGTTTAGGTAACAATAAACGAGATTTGAGATCGGCCAGTAAAGCAGCCATCACCATATAATCCGCGGTTAGTTCAATATTCAGGGATTTCATCGCATCCATATAGGACAGATATTGGGAGGCAATGGGCGCGATATCAACCTGTAACAGGTCAAAACCATTTTTCTGGATCAGGTAGATTAAAAAGTCGAGGGGGCCTTCAAAATGTTCTAACAGAATTTCAAACGCTGCTGGAGGAATATACAGATCCTCTGGAATCGTATTTTGCCATTCATCCAGAACCCGGATGTTTGGAGCAGATTCCATAGCGTTATGGGGCATTTGAGTCATTACAATTATAAGCCACGCGAATTTTCAAAGGCATGAAATGGCTTATTCCCCGAGCTCTTGTCAGGAGAAAAAGCACATAATTTAGTAGTTGGCATTGTACTGGAAAATTGTCGTTAAATAAAATAGATATGCATTCAAAAGCAAAAAAACCATATTTATTTTAGGAGAAATTTTATTTTTTTAATTGGGTAAAATGCACAAGTCTGATATTAAACAGCATATTAGCTAAAATTAAATACAATATAGTCTGGGTGGCTTAAGAAACTGTAACTTCATATAGAAAATTTTTAAAAGATTCTCAACACCTATTAAATAGTGACTGAGTTAAAGCTCATCAGGAAATATGTGATAAAAATAAGAAAAAACAGTTATCTATCGCCTAAAAAATAAACTAATATAGCCAAAAAAATATTGATAAATAACAATCATAGATCAGGTTAATTATAAAAATGCCAATCATACTTGTGTTAATCGGCGTCATCGGCTTAGGGGTATTCTGGGGCTATCCTCAATATCAGCTCATGCAGCTTGAAAATGAAATGCGTACCAATCTGAAGTCTGGCGGCTTTTCCAGCTTTGTCGAGCAGGCCAAACCAGTGATGCAGGCCATGAAACTGGATTTTAGCGTACTGGACCAGTATCCTCATATTCGTTTCTATATGCGTAATACGCTTTATACGGGCAAAGATTTACCCGACGGTGTTACTGCAATGGTCAAAACCATGAGCTGTAATTCTATTGATTCTTTTAGGACTATGGAATCCACAGCCCGGACTGCGTTATTGAATGTGCTTGAAGAGGATCAAATCACTTTTCATGTTTCAGTCAAAAACAGGTTTGGTGCTGAACTTGCAACTCATCAGCAAAAACTGTCGGAATGTCCAAACTTCTTGCAGTTAAAACATTATAAAGAAGGTGATCCGTTACCCCCAATGCCAAGTTTGAATAATCAGGTTCCTTCGATTGCACCAGCGGTCAGTACATCTACTCAGGAGCGTGCAGCGAGCTATTAAATCCTGGCATGCGTGATAAGGTTATTTTAATTCTGCTCTCGTAATACATATTCGATGATACGTTGGCAGGTAGCTGCCAGACAAACATTGCTTGTTGAATAAACTTGTAGAAGTTTTCTTGCCATCGCGATCTCAAGAAAGTATGAGTATTCAATATTGTTGATATTCAGATTTAATTCTGGCTTGGAATTTTTATCGATAGATATTGCCTTGGATTCCAGTGTCCAAGGCAATTCAGCATAGATCAGATGATCGGCAGGAAATTCATTCAGGTTCAGGAGGATATAAAACAAATCCATTTTATTTTCTTCTGAGACTTCATTAGAAGCAGCTTTATTTATTCAAAAGCACTGACATCACCAACACCACGACGAATCACTTCAGGCTGATCTCCTGATAAATCCACAATAGAAGTCGTACTTAATGTGCCTAGTCCACTGTCGATAAACACATCAATACGCTTACCAAGCTGCATTTCAATGTCATAAGGATCATCTAAAGGATCCGTCTGGTCTGGCAGGATGAGCGTTGAAGTGAGCAGCGGTTCGCCCAGCTCTTGAAGCAGCATCTGACACACAGGATTGGTAGGGATACGCAAACCAATGGTTTTTTTCTTTGGATGCATTAAACGTTTAGGCACTTCGCTGGTTGCCGGAAGAATAAACGTGGTCACAGCAGGTGTATTATTTTTCAGCAAACGATAGACGGCATTGTCGACTTTGGCATAAGTCGCAAGATCGGATAAGTCACAGCAGATAATGGCATATTGGTGCTTAGGTCCTAGACCACGAATCTGTGCGATTCGCTCCATCGCATGTTTATTCCCGATCTGGCAGCCAATAGCATAGGCTGCATCGGTCGGATAAACCACAACATCACCGGCACGAATACGTTCTACTGCCTGACTGATCAGACGAGCTTGCGGATTATCCGGGTGTACACGTAAATGCAGCATAAATATTCCTCCCAACCTGCCCTAAACTTATTATGAAATGCCTTTGTATAAAGTAACAATGACAAACAGGTAGATTTGTGTAATTTAATCAAGCATTTCACGTTGAAATTCATCAGATTGTAAACTTTTGCCCGCACGGGTGCAGACACAGATACAATCAATGAAGCGTTTGGCATCACGCGGCAGTTTGGCTTCGCCACTAAAATAACGTTGCACCTGGGCATAGACATTATCTTTAAAGCTGGAGCCATCACCACCATCGCCGGTTAAATTGTCCAGGGACACACGGAACTTACGACCAAATGCTTTGGAAAACATCCATTCAATCGCTTGTGGTTTGATTTCGACCTGCTCAAATAATGCCTGCTGTTCCTTGGTGCGGCCATCTGGTGCATACCAGTAGCCCAGATCTGGCAGCAGACGGCGCTTATCACCGGCAATGGTCCAGTGACTGATTTCATGCAGGGCACTATTAAAGAAGCCATGCGCAAACTGGATCCGGGCAGGGGCATCATCTGTAGCCGGGAAATACTCTGGTTCAAACTCACCACGGACTAAAGTGACATTTAGGTGGGAAAACCAGTGATTAAAGTGTAAGATGAGCCAATCAACCTGTTCCGCTTCTGAGGATAAATTCGCCCACGGTAAGCGTTGCACTTGCTGTAGTGAGCTGTCAGAATCGGAGGTTGAAAGTGTGCTAACGAGTGATGAAACATTCACTTCTGTTTGCGGCTGCAACAGATGCATGACTGAAATTACCCAATTGGTCTGTCTAAAAATAAGTACAAAATTGTATCTTAATCTTTGACAGAGTTCTGATGAATTTGTAGAATTGCCGCCTTAATTATGTCAGCAAATACCTTTCCGGCACAGATTGAGCCGTTTAAATGGGCTGAACAGGGCTTTAAATGGTCAGGTCAACTGCCTTTATCCCGCTTTGTTCGTATTGCTCGTGAAGCTGTTGGATCAATTGATGATCAATTGATTAACATAGACTGTAAGCTATCAATGGATGCCTATCATCGCATTGCATGGTTGGATGGTCATGTTGAAACGAAAGTTCCAATGGAATGCCAGCGTTGTCTGGAGACCGTTGAAATCGAACTCGTTTCAGATTTTCATCTAGCTCTTGTGGATGATGAGTCACTGATAGAGCGCTTGGATGAGGATGCTGATTTCATCGTCTTAGGTGAAAGTGAAGCAACGACGAAGGGTTCATATGATGCACCTGCCACCGCTGACTTACTCGCACTGATAGAAGATGAATTGTTATTGTTGATGCCGCTGTCTCCTAAGCATGACGTTTGTGAGCATAAGCATCAACCTGCCGCAGAAGAAGTTGTTGAAGAAAAACGGGATAATCCGTTTGAAGTTTTGGCAGCTTTGAAGGGTAAACTTAACTAATTTTTGTGTTATACTCATACGTATAAGACAATCGAATTTGTTCTGATCCATTTTTTCGATATTTGTAAGGAGCCATCATGGCCGTTCAGCAAAACCGTAAAAGTCGCTCTCGCCGTGACATGCGCCGTTCACATGACGCTTTAACTGAGAATGCATTAACTGTAGACCAAACTACTGGTGAAACTCATCGTCGTCACCACGTATCTAAAGATGGTATCTACCGTGGTCGTCAATTATTCGCTAAAGCATCTGCTGAATAATTGATGATGTATTAAGCGTTAAAGCTTAGTAGAAAAAATGGGAGCGTTAAGCTCCCTTTTTTTATGCCTGATTTTATCTCTTGGTTTTGTGGTCATCATGTGAAGTCGCGGTTTTTGTTGTATTTGGCAATTACCCAAGCCAAAATTACGTGTTAAATTGCGCTCCACAATGGGTAAGGTGATCTGATCGGCCAATTTTTAGGTCTAAGAAAAGATTCGCACCTCTTGAATGAAAGGATTTATTTATGTCTGCTAAACAACTCGAACAAGCAGCTCAAGCAACTAAAACTGCATTTGTGTTCCCAGGTCAGGGTTCACAAAAAGTCGGCATGCTCGCTGAACTTGCAGAACAGTTTAGTGGTATCCGCGATACATTTGCTGAAGCATCTGAAGCGGTGGGTTTTGATCTGTGGCAGATTGCACAGACGGGTGAAGGTCTGGATCAAACCGAATTTACTCAACCGGTACTATTAACAGCATCTATCGCTTTATGGCGTGTATGGTTAGAGCTGGGTGGAGTAGCACCAAAATATATGGCGGGCCATTCACTCGGTGAATACAGCGCGTTAGTTGCAGCGGGTGCTTTAAGTCTGGGTGATGCAGTCAAGCTGGTGAACCTGCGTGGTAAGTTGATGCAAACTGCTGTACCTCAAGGCGTAGGTGCAATGGCGGCGATTCTGGGTCTAGATGATGCCAAAGTGATCGAGCTTTGTGCACAAGCAACAGCAGCAGGCGAAGGTTCAGTTGAAGCAGCCAACTATAATGCTCAGGGGCAAGTCGTAGTTGCTGGTAATAAAGAACGTGTAGAAGCCGTGATGGCACTGGCCAAAGAAAATGGCGGTAAAGCGATTGCACTGTCAGTTTCAGTTCCTTCACATTGTTCACTGATGAAACCTGCCGCTGAGCAGTTTGCAACAGCTTTGGAACAAACTGCCATTGAGATGCCACGCATACCTGTATTACAAAATGTAGGCGCAAAAGTAGCTGCGGACGTGACTGAACTTCGTCAGGCTTTGACTGAGCAGCTGTATGAGTCAGTACAATGGACCAAAACACTACAATTCCTTCAAGATGAAGGCGTTGAGTACATTGTAGAATGTGGCCCAGGTAATGTACTGGCCAATATGGCAAAACGTTTACCGAATATCGAAAAAGCACTTCCATTAGATACTCAATCTCGTCTGGAAGATGCGCTTAACACCGTATTGGTGGCAGAAGGGAAAATTGCATGACACAGGAACGTAAAGTTGCCTTGGTGACAGGTGCAAGCCGCGGCATTGGTGCTGCAATTGCACAACAATTAATTCAAGACGGTTATTTTGTCGTAGGTACTGCAACTTCTGAAGCGGGTGCAGAGAAACTTAACGTACAATTTGCTGAACATGGTGCCGGTAAAGTTTTAGATGTACGTGATGGTGCTGCGATTGATGCACTGGTCAGCGATATTGAGCAAAACTATGGTCCTGTGCTGGTACTGGTGAATAATGCCGGTATTACCAAAGACAATCTGTTATTGCGTATGTCGGAAGACGACTGGGATGATATTTTAAACATTCATCTGAAAGCCGTTTATCGTTTATCTAAACGTGTGCTGAAAGGTATGACTAAGGCACGTTTCGGCCGTATCATTAATATCAGTTCTGTGGTGGCGCATTTTGCTAACCCAGGTCAGGCAAACTACTCTGCAGCAAAAGCAGGTATTGAGGCATTTGGTCGCAGTCTGGCTAAAGAAATGGGTAGTCGTCAGATTACTGTCAATGCTGTTGCACCAGGCTTTATCGCGACTGAAATGACTGAACAGTTAAGTGAAGAAATTCGCAAGAAAATGAGTGATCAAGTGGCTTTAAACCGTTTAGGTGATCCACAAGATATCGCGAATGCCGTAAGTTTCCTGGCATCGGACAAAGCCAGTTACATTACAGGTACAGTCATTCACGTTAATGGTGGTTTATACATGAGCTAAACGGCACATGTATTAACTTTCCAAATTTTATAGATTCAATTAAACTAACGGCATTAAAAACGCCACAAGCAATGAGGAGAATTCCTGTGAGCGATATCGAACAACGCGTTAAACAAGCGGTTGCAGAACAACTTGGTATTAAAGTCGAAGAGATTAAAAACGAAGCATCTTTCATGGATGACTTAGGTGCTGACTCTCTAGACCTGGTTGAACTTGTTATGTCTTTCGAAAATGACTTCGACATCACTATTCCTGATGAAGATTCTAACGAAATCACAACTGTTCAATCTGCTATTGACTATGTTACTAAAAAACTTGGTTAATGCTGATTTTCAGCTTTGCTGAACCTAAAGACCACCGCAAGGTGGTTTTTTTGTGCCTGTAGAATAGAAATAGGGTGATTTTACAATCGATAACCTTTTGCTTACCAATGACTAACTTTGTATCTGCTGCTTTCCTTGTACAAATAAGAATGATCTGATGAATAACAAGAATGGAGTCCACTATGGGTCTTTTTGATTTTGTAAAAGGCATTGGTAAAAAGAACACTGCAGCTGCGGAACCACAACAGACACCGGCAGCAACTCAGCAAGCGCCTGCAGCTGCACCTAAGGCAGCACCGGCTGAACCTTCTGCACAGGAAATAGCGAACAAATTATTAGGCCATGTTAAAAGCCTAGGACTGCCAATTACAGGATTGTCGATCAGCTATAACTCAACCTCAGATCTGGCAACCGTACGCGGACAGGTACAAAGTCAGGCGGATCGTGAAAAGATTATTTTAGCGGTAGGAAATGTTGATCATGTCGCTAAAGTGGATGACCAGCTGACTGTAGCGAATCCGGAACCTGAAAGTAAGTTCTATACGGTTAAATCGGGTGATACCTTATCTAAAATTTCGAAAGAATTTTATGGTGATGCCAACCATTACAACAAGATTTTCGAGGCAAATCGCCCTTTACTGAAAAATGCGGATGATATTTTCCCGGGTCAGGTACTACGTATTCCTGCCTAGTTTTAGATAATCATCAATATAAATTAATAAAATTTTATTTTAAACTTATCTAATTCAGATAAACGGTTCACAACAAAGCCCCTTATGGGGTTTTTGTTGTATCTACCACTTGAACCCTTGTCAGAATTAGATTCCTACATCCAGATATGAACTTTCCTTTACTTCTTCCATAACCACATAACTATGTGAGGAAGCAGAAGATGGGAGCTTTTTTAATAAATCCCCAAGCAGACGCCGGTAAGCACTCATTTCCTTTAGGCGTGCTTTCACCAGATAATCAAAATCTCCCGAGATCAGATGACATTCCAGCACTTCAGGAATTTCACTTAAGTCACGCGCGACCTGTTCAAATACATCGCCCGATTTGGCAGAAAGTTTGATTTCCAGAAACACTAACAGGTTCTTTTCCAGCTTTTCCGGATTGAGCCGGGCATGGTAACCCATGATGATTCCATCGCGTTCTAGCCGCTTCACTCGCTCGGAACAGGGTGTGGTGGAGAGGTTGACTCGGGAGGCAAGTTCACTAATGGCAATGCGTCCATCGCGCTGCAGGATATCTAAAATCATGCGGTCTATGCGGTCTAATTTACGCATCTATTATTCCCTTAATTTTTAAAAATGACGCGAAAAATCTAGTGAATTTGCTGAATATATCAGTTTAAAACAGTGAAATTCACTATTGATCCAAAAATATACTGGTGAAATAAACTATAAACGTCATTGAGGGTAATGTCATGCGCGTAATTGTATTAGGTGGTGGTGTCATTGGTGTAACAAGTGCCTACTATCTTGCGCAGCAGGGAGCAGAAGTGACTGTCCTTGACCGTCAGGCAGGTCCAGCTGAAGAAACCAGTTTTGGTAATGCAGGCCAGATTTCTCCTGGTTATTCGACACCGTGGGCAGCACCTGGCATTCCATTTAAAGCAGTGAAATGGATGTTTCAGCATCATGCACCATTGGCGATTAATGTTGATGGTAGTCTGTGGCAGTTACAGTGGATGGCCCAGATGCTGAAAAACTGTAATGCTCAGCATTATGCAGTGAATAAAGAACGTATGGTGCGGGTCGCTGAATATAGCCGTGACTGTTTACGTAATCTACGTCGTGATATCGGCATCTCTTATGAAAACCGTTCTAAAGGAACCTTGCAAATTTTCCGTAAGGAAGCACAGCTCGATGCAGTGCAACGTGATATCGAAGTGCTGAAAGAAACCGGCGTGGATTTTGAATTGCTGGATCGTGAACAGCTAGCCAAAGTTGAACCGGCACTGGCAGAAGCTAAAGATAAACTGGTAGGTGGTTTGCATCTGCCAAATGATGAAACTGGTGATTGCTACCTGTTCACCAATGCGCTGGCCAATTATGCCAAAGGCATGGGCGTACAGTTCAAGTTTAACCAGCATGTTGAAAAACTGCTGTTTGAAGGTGACCAGATTAAAGGTGTGCTGGTCAACGGTCAGGTATTGACCGCAGATAAATATGTGCTGGCTTTCGGTAGCTATTCCCGTGATTTCCTGAAGCCGTTACACCTGGATCTGCCGGTGTATCCGGTTAAAGGTTATTCATTGACCATTCCAATTGTGGATCAGACTCATGCACCGCAATCGACTGTGCTGGATGAAACTTACAAGATTGCATTGACTCGTTTTGATCAGCGCATCCGTGTCGGTGGTATGGCAGAGCTGACAGGCTTTAATTTGGGTCTGAATGAAGATCGTCGCGCAACCTTGGAAATGGTCACTCGTGACCTGTTCCCGGGCGGCGATATGGCGCAGGCCAGTTTCTGGACCGGCTTACGTCCAATGACCCCGGATAGTACGCCAATCATTGGACCAACACGCTTTAATAACCTGTTCCTGAATACTGGACACGGTACCCTAGGCTGGACCATGGCCTGTGGTTCAGGAAAGCTGATCAGTGATCTGGTACTGGGTCAAGCACCTGAGATTAGTACTGAAGGCTTGTCGCTGAATCGTTATCAGCAGGTTGCTTAAGCTTTTAAGGATTATCAGTTTCAGGGAAGAAATTTATGCCACGTCCAATACACGCGGTGATTCATCAACAGGCATTGCAACATAACCTGCAAGTTGCACGTTCCTGCGCACCTCAAAGCCAGGTCTTTGCAGTGGTTAAAGCTGATGCCTATGGGCACGGTATTGAGCGGGTTTATCCCGCATTAAAAAGTGCTGATGGTTTTGCCTTTCTGGATCTTACTGAAGGAAAGCGTTTGCGTGCCTTAGGCTGTGACAAACCCTTATTGTTACTGGAAGGCATTTTTGGCCTTGAAGATTTATTCGACTGCGCCAAGTACGGGATAAGTTTTGCAATTCATGCCCAGCATCAACTGGAATGGTTAAAAACCTTTGTCGACTTACAACCAGACGTACAGTTTGATGTCTTTTTAAAAATGAATAGCGGAATGAACCGACTGGGTTTTTTACCTGAGCAGTATCGTGTCGCTTTTCAGGAATTAAAAAATATTAAGCAAGTATGCTCCATCAGTCATATGACACATTTTTCCGATGCGGATGGCATGCGCCTTGGACAGGAAGGTATTGAACATCAACAGCTGGTCTTTACCGAAACCATTCAAAATCTGCCGGGCAAAACTTCACTCAGTAATAGTGCTGCCATTCTGCGTCATCATCAGCATATACAGTCAGACATTGTACGTAGCGGCATCATGCTTTACGGCAGCTCACCTGACTATCCCGCCCATACGATTGATCACTGGAACTTAAAGCCGACCATGAGTCTGCGTAGCGAACTGATCGCGATTCAGCAGGTTCGGGCAGGAGACAGCATTGGTTATGGCTCTACTTTTATAGTTGAGCAAGATATGCAGATTGGAATTGTGGCCTGTGGTTATGCGGATGGTTATCAGCGAATCACACAAACTGGAACACCAGTTTTGGTAGATGGGATTCGAACCCAAACGGTCGGTCGCGTCAGTATGGATATGCTGGCGGTTGATCTAGGTTCTGTACCTGATGCGCAGATTGGTAGCGAAGTTGTGCTGTGGGGACAATCCATACACGGCACAGTATTGCCGATTGATGAAGTGGCCGCGGGTTCGGGTACGGTTGGCTATGAGCTGATGTGTGCCATTACTCAACGTGTGCCCGTGCAGATTGAAAGCTAAAGATTAAACAAATATTAGAAATAAGAGAGGATAAAATTATGACGGAACATGCAGATATTCAGCGTTTGAACAGCAATCAGGTCATGAGTGCTGTCACCATTCACAATAAAACGGTGTATTTATCAGGGCAGGTGCCAGACAGCAGCAGTCTGGATATTCGTGGTCAAACGCGTGAAGTGCTCATGAAGATTGATCAACTCCTTAAACTGGCAGGTACAGACAAAAGCCGTCTGTTATCTGCACAGCTCTTTGTTAAAAACCTGGAAGACTTTCAAACCGTCAATGCGCTCTGGATTGAATGGCTCGAGGGATGTGGTACACCAGCACGCGCAACCATTCAGGCGGATCTGGTAAATCCCGCCTGGTTAATTGAAATTGCAGTGATTGCAGCACTCCCTTAAGTTGCTTCAGATTTTTATATCTCCCAACTTGATTTTGTAAGCATATCAGGCCTGATCATTTAATCCATTAAATGAAACTGCATCTGCAATCAGGATTTCAGGAAGAAATCCGATCAGATAAGCGAGGGTCTGATGTGAAAAAGGAACTGAATATGAATACAGCCTCTTCTAAAAATGACGCATCATCATCTCCCCATGAATTACAGCGTAAGCTCTCTAACCGACATTTGCAGTTAATTGCCATTGGTGGTGCCATTGGTACAGGCCTGTTTATGGGTTCTGGTAAAACGATTGCACTGGCAGGGCCTTCAATCTTGTTTATCTACATGATTATTGGAGCCATGTTCTTTTTCCTGATGCGTGCATTAGGGGAAATCCTGTTATCTAATCTGCACTATAAATCCTTCATTGATATGGCGCATGACCTGATTGGTCCGGGGGCTGGCTATTATATTGGCTGGTCTTACTGGCTGGGCTGGATTCTGGTCGGCATTGCTGACTTAGCGGCAATTATCAATTATCTGAATTTCTGGCTGCCGCCCGACATGACCTTTACACCCATGGGGCAGGCCATGATCAGTGCGGGCTGTGTATTGCTGGTACTGGGAATTAACCTGCTGACCGTGAAGCTGTTTGGTGAAATCGAGTTTTGGTTCGCCCTGATTAAAATTCTGGCGATTCTGGGCCTGATTGTGATTGGCGGATATATGATCTTCAGCGACTTCCAGGCACCAAGTGGATCGGCTGCCAGCCTGACCAATGTCTGGGCCTATGATGGTATGTTCCCTAAGGGCACAATGGGCTTTCTGGCTGGCTTCCAGATTGCGATGTTTGCTTTCGTAGGTGTAGAGCTGCTGGGTACGATGGCGGCTGAAACCAAGGATCCGGAAAAGAACTTGCCTAAAGCAGTGAATGCGATTCCTACACGGATCATCCTGTTCTATGTATTGTCTCTGCTGGTGATTATGTCTGTAACGCCATGGGTAGAAATTCCTGCTGATCAAAGTCCTTTTGTGACTCTTTTCCTGCATGCGGGTATTCCGGTGTCAGCCATTATCATGAATCTGGTGGTGCTGTCTTCTGTGATGTCTTCCATGAACAGTGGCGTATTCTCTACCAGCCGGATGCTGTTTGGTTTGGCACGTGATGGCCAGGCACCTCAGGCTTTGGCTGAGCTTTCAAGTCGTGCAGTTCCGGCTAAAGGTCTGTTATTTTCCTGTGCCTTTATTATGGCAGGTGCGGCTTTCCAGTACTTTGTACCGAACACGATGGAAGCCTTTACGCTGGCCAGCTCACTCTGTGTGATTCTGTTTATCAGTATCTGGGGTCTGATTATGGTGTGTTATATCCGTTACCGTAAACAGCAACCTGAAAAACATGCCACTTCGACCTTCAAGATGCCGGGCGGAATCTGGATGTCCTATCTGGTGTTGATCTTCTTGTTCTTTGCCTTAGTTATTTTAAGTCTGGAAGCAGATACCATGAAGGCACTGATGATTAGTCCGCTGTGGTTGGTGATTCTGTTTACTACCTATCATACTTTGTATAAACCACGTCTTCGTAAACGTCAGCAAATTCTCTCCGGAGAATAAAGTGCAGACATAAAAAATCCCCGATCAATCGGGGATTTTTTATTTTAGGGAATTTTAGAAAGTAGGTTTTACCACCACTAAAATCACCACAGCAAATAAAATCAGCGTTGGCATTTCATTAAAGAAGCGCCAGAACTTGTGTGACTTGTAATGGGCATTTCCCATCAGTTTCTTACGATAATAACCACATACCAAATGGTAAATGACCAGCAAGCCAACCAAGCCGACTTTCAGATAGAACCATAAGGCTTCATGGTAATGACGCGTTGCATCACCCCAATCGACCAGAAAGTGTGCTGTGATCAGCGTGGCGACCATAGCTGGCCACATAATCCCGCGATACAGCTTGCGTTCCATAATTTCAAAGCGTTGATGACTTACGACATCTTCGCTCATGGCATGGTAGACATAAAGCCGTGGCAGATAGAACAATGCAGCAAACCAGCAAACCACAGCAATAATATGTAATGCTTTTACCCACAAGAAAGCATCAGAAGGAGCATCCATCAAGTCACCCTAAAATGGGCGGCTTAGCCTTCCCATTTTTTGAAAACGAGACAAGCATTTACGCCGCCGAAACCGAAACTGTTACTCATCACAGTATTCAATTTTGCGTCACGTTTTTCAAGTACGATATCAAATGGTTTTGCGCCTTCATCCAGTTCAGTCACATTGATGTTTGGTGCAATAAAGTCATTTTGCATCATCAGGATAGAGTAGATCGCTTCCTGTACACCTGCAGCACCCAGGCTGTGACCTGTCATAGATTTAGTCGAGCTGAGTGGAGGAACCTGACCTTCACCGAAGGCACGTGCCATAGCTTTAAGTTCAGTAACATCACCTGCTGGGGTAGAAGTACCATGTGTATTCACATAGTCAATTTTATCTACACCATGCTGTTTGGCTTCTTCTAGAGCCATCAGGATACAACGTGTTGCACCTTCGCCAGATGGAGCAACCATGTCAGCACCATCAGAGTTAGCTGCATAAGCCACAACCTCAGCCAGAATATTCGCGCCACGTGCCTGAGCATGTTCCAGTGACTCAAGCACCACAAAACCGCCACCACCAGCAATCACGAAACCGTCACGGTCTGCTGAATATGGACGAGAAGCTGTTTCAGGTGTGTCGTTGTATTTAGAGCACAGTGCACCCATCGCATCAAACAGCAGGCTTTGAGACCAGTGATCTTCTTCGCCACCACCGGCAAGCATTAGATCCTGTTTGCCTAATTGAATCAGGTTATAAGCATAACCAATGGCATCGGCAGAAGTTGCGCAGGCGCTGGTAATCGAGTGGGCAATCCCTTGTAATTTGAATGCCACACCGACGTTTGCTGTAATGGTATTCGACATGTTACGTGGTACGAAGAATGGACCAACTTTGCGTGCGCCTTTTTCTTCCAGCAATTTTGTCATTTCTACTACAGAAGCTGTCGAGTTGCCACCTGAACCACCCGCAATACCATAACGTGGATTATTCGCCAGATCTTCCTGCTTTAAACCCGCATGCTCAACAGCAGCCACAGCAGCATTATAGGCATACATCGCGCACACGCCCATAAAGCGTTTCAGCTTACGGTCAATACCATCAAAATCCTGTTCAGCAGCAGCGCTCACATGGCTTTTGAAATTCAGTTCAGCATAAGTCGGATTAAAACGTGTTCCTGAAATCCCGTTTTGTAAAGAGTGATTCACATCCTCTAATGTATTACCAATGCACGAGTTAATACCCATACCAGTGATGACAACACGTTTCATCTACAGATCCTTATAGTTTATCTCTGGGGCAGCGGGAGATATTTGGCGTTGATAAGACTGCAAAATATAGCGCTGACCCCTATTTCACAATGCAGAACATCATAGCAGAAAGATTTTTGAAATCTTATGGCAAATGTTATGCCGTGTGACAGTAGGTTGAGTTTATAAAGTACTGTGTAGAGCTTTTACTAAATGAAACAGAATAAGGTTGAGATAAATGCTGACTACACCTAGTATTTATACCAAATACAAGCACGTGCATGCTGAGGTAAAAAATGGTAAATGCTAATAATAAACAATCTAATGGTCTGATTTCGAATGCCTTTGGAGTGGCGAAAAAGTTCAGTTCAACAGGTTTGGAACTGTTAAATCATGTTGCACCAGATTCTGTGACTAAAACCTTCAATACCGATCATGCTGTTGATGGCTCGGCAAAAGTCAAAAGCCCTTTTGCTTCAAAAAAATATGAAAATCCTAAAGACATGCTACGCGAACATCTTCCAAATGTTTCCCGTCAGCTGCTGGGCCGTCGTTTTAATACTGTGAATAATGTCGCGCATTTTGTTTCTCCCCAGCTGGCCGACAAAGTATCTGACTACTTTTATAATCACCTGAATCAATTCAGTAACCAGATGAGTTCGGTTGATGCCATTCTGAATGAAGCAGGGGCGAAGGATCTGGAAGAACTGACTCAGGATACTACGCGTTCACAACGCATTTCTCAGGCGTTTGCCGAACAAAATAAATGGATGGCGACAGTACAAGGTGCTGTAAGTGGCGTCACTGGGGTATTGGGAACTGCGATTGATATTCCGGCTTCTTTATTGATGGCACTGCGTACCATCTATCAAGTAGGACGTTCTTATGGTTTTGATCTGAGCAAGGAAGATGATCAGGAAATCGTACAGCATATCTTTAGACAAATTGATCTCAGTCTGATTGCAGAAAAACAAGCACTCTTAATGGGGCTTAAAGCGCTGAGCAGTACCTTAAAGACACATGACCTGTCCCAGCTACAGACCATGCTCGGGTCAAGCAATGATATAGAAACACTGAAAAAATGGCTCAGTAATCAGGATGGCAGCATGAAGTGGGAATGGATGAACCATTTTCCGAAACTGTCTTTATTAGAGCAGCTAACCAAACTGACTCCATTGGCAAGTGCAGGGATTGGTGCAGTCTATAGCCATCGCTTTGTGAATGATGTGAACCAGAAAGCTCAAGAAGTATTCTCGCATGCTCGTCAGTATTTGCAGCAGCATCAGGATCTAGGTTTGTCGCCATATGCTGCCTATGAAAAAGCCGTTGACCTGCTCCAGCAGGCGACCCCGAAGCTGATGGAAAATCTTGATCATTCAGCCGCTGATAAAGATAAGCCAATTCTGGATAAAGAAATCCCAATTGAAGGTAATCAGACCATCAAGCAAGTCAAACTGGTTAAGAAAGAGCAGGAAAGCTTGAGCCCGGAAGAAGCTGAAGTGAAAAAAGATGAAAAGGTCAGTGAAGGTCTGGATGAATTGACCGATAAACTGGTTGAACATGCCGACGCTAGACAGGAACAAAAACCGGCTATTCCAAAAGATTCTTTTGATGCAGATGCAGCCCTAGAAGAAGAGCTCGGCTTGCAGGAAAATGACACAGAAATGTTACAGGCAGCCGCTGAAGAAGAGACGGATACAAATAATCCAGAAAACTCCGAGACTGCAGACAAACAAACGCAAGCTGAGGAAACTACGGAAGATGTTACAAAAAATGCTGCCACGAAATCGAAAAAATAAGTGATTTTCGCCATAAAATAAACGCTTAAAGTCGAGATGCGATCGTGTTTTGCCTGACTTCGGCATATTGACCGATTTTGCATCTTGACATACAATTGCATGCCCTCAAAAAGTAGTATTTTTTTGGGGCTTTTTATTAACGGGAGAATTGCCACATGGCAACAACAAATCAGTTGATCCGTAAGGGTCGTACGACTTTAGTTGAAAAATCTAAAGTTCCTGCGTTGAAGGCTTGTCCACAGCGCCGTGGTGTTTGTACACGTGTTTACACAACTACACCTAAAAAACCTAACTCAGCAATGCGTAAAGTTTGCCGTGTTCGCTTAACTTCAGGTTTCGAAGTTTCTAGCTACATCGGTGGTGAAGGCCATAACCTGCAAGAGCACAGTGTTGTTCTTATCCGTGGTGGTCGTGTTAAAGACTTACCAGGTGTACGTTACCATACCGTTCGTGGTTCTTTAGACTGTGCTGGTGTTAAAGATCGTAACCAAGCTCGTTCTAAATACGGTACTAAACGTCCTAAGAAATAATCTTTCGAGATTAAGCTCTTAGTTCGCTAGAACTGCAATCCTTTATCGTCTCGCTTGTCTGATTTCTGCATTTAATTTTGTGAAAATTCAAGCGACGTGTAGTAAGGCCAGCGAATGCACACGACACTTTGTGCTACTGCTGGATTAACCTGAAGTGTCATATTTATAGGTAGTTTTAAAATGCCAAGACGTCGCGTAGTCGCTGCTCGTGAAATCCTTCCGGATCCTAAGTTCAGCAGCCAAACAATCGCTAAATTCATGAACCACGTAATGCAAGATGGTAAAAAATCTATTGCTGAAAGTATCGTTTACGGTGCTTTAGACCGCGTTCAAGAAAAATCTAAAGTAGATCCAGTTGAATTTTTCGAGACTACTCTTGAAAAAGTTCGTCCTATGGTCGAAGTAAAAGCACGCCGTGTTGGTGGTGCTACATACCAGGTACCTATGGAAGTGCGCCCATCCCGTCGTACTGCCTTGGCTATGCGTTGGTTAGTAGATGCTGCTGCTAAGCGTTCTGAAAAAACTATGGCTTTACGTCTTGCTGGTGAGTTGCTTGATGCAGCTGAAGGTAAAGGCGCAGCGGTTAAAAAACGTGAAGATGTGCACCGTATGGCTGAAGCCAACAAAGCCTTCTCTCACTATCGCTTCTAAGCGGTTAAAACAGCCCCTATTCAGGAGGATGATGAGCCAGTTTTCGCTGTTTTGTCATCGAATCGCTTTAAGTTGCCCAGCAGCTTAAAGCGTCCTGTTTTAAACAACAAAATTTAGGAATGCAAGAAATCATGGCTCGTCAAACCCCAATTTCTCGTTACCGTAACATTGGTATCTCAGCGCACATTGACGCTGGTAAAACAACGACTTCTGAACGTATTTTGTTCTACACAGGTGAGAGCCACAAACTAGGTGAAACTCACGAAGGTTCGGCAACTACGGACTGGATGGAACAAGAGCAAGAACGTGGTATTACCATTACTTCAGCAGCTGTAACATGCTTCTGGAAAGGTATGGGCAACCAGTTCGAACAACACCGTATTAACGTTATTGACACCCCAGGACACGTTGACTTCACAATCGAAGTTGAGCGTTCTATGCGTGTTCTTGACGGTGCGTGTATGGTTTACTGTGCTGTAGGTGGTGTACAACCTCAGTCTGAAACTGTATGGCGTCAAGCGAACAAATATAAAGTTCCACGTATTGCGTTCGTTAACAAAATGGACCGTACTGGTGCGAACTTCTTCCGTGCGGTTGAACAAATGAAAACTCGCTTGGGTGCTAACCCAGTGCCAATCGTTGTTCCAATCGGTGCTGAAGAAAACTTCCAAGGTGTTGTTGACCTTATCGAAATGAAAGCGATTATCTGGGATGAAGCATCTCAAGGTATGAAGTTCGAATATGGCGACATCCCAGCTGACCTAGTTGATACTGCTAATGAATGGCGTACAAACATGGTTGAAGCAGCTGCGGAAGCATCTGAAGAGCTTATGGACAAATACCTTGAAGAAGGTGATTTGACGAAAGAAGAAATCGTAGCTGGTTTACGTACGCGTACGCTTGCAAACGAAATTCAACCGATGATGTGTGGTTCGGCGTTCAAAAACAAAGGTGTTCAACGTATGTTGGACGCAGTAATTGAATTCCTTCCAGCGCCGACTGACGTTGAAGCAATCAAAGGTATCTTAGACGACAAAGACGAAACTGAAGGTTCTCGTGAAGCGTCTGATGATGCACCGTTTGCTGCGTTAGCGTTCAAAATCATGAACGACAAATTCGTTGGTAACTTAACGTTCGTACGTGTTTACTCTGGTGTTCTTAAAGCGGGTAGCCCGGTTTATAACCCAGTGAAAATGAAACGTGAGCGTATCGGCCGTATCGTACAGATGCACGCAAATGACCGTCACGACATCGAAGAAATTCGTGCGGGCGACATCGCGGCATGTGTAGGTCTTAAAGATACAACGACTGGTGATACATTATGTGATGAAAACCACGTAATTACACTAGAGCGTATGGAATTCCCAGAGCCAGTAATTGCACTTGCAGTTGAGCCTAAAACTAAAGCTGACCAAGAAAAAATGTCAGTTGCTTTAGGTCGTTTGGCGAAAGAAGATCCATCGTTCCGCGTACGTACTGACGAAGAATCTGGTCAAACAATTATTGCTGGTATGGGTGAGCTTCACCTTGACATCATCGTTGACCGTATGAAACGTGAGTTCAACGTTGAAGCAAACATTGGTAAACCAATGGTTGCTTACCGTGAAACGATCAAAAAATCTGTTGAACAAGAAGGTAAATTCGTTCGTCAAACAGGTGGTAAAGGTAAATTTGGTCACGTATACGTACGTCTTGAGCCAATGGACCCTGAATCTGGTAAAGACTACGAGTTCGCTGAAGAAGTTGTCGGCGGTGTAGTACCGAAAGAATTCTTCGGTGCGGTTGACAAAGGTATCCAAGAACGTATGAAGAATGGTGTCCTTGCTGGTTACCCAGTAGTTGGCATCAAAGCGACATTGTTCGACGGTTCTTACCATGATGTCGACTCTGACGAATTATCGTTCAAAATGGCGGGTTCTTATGCCTTCCGTGACGGTTTCATGAAAGCAGATCCTGTTCTTCTTGAACCAATTATGAAAGTTGAAGTAGAAACTCCAGAAGACTACATGGGCGATATCATGGGTGACTTAAACCGTCGTCGTGGTATGGTTCAAGGTATGGACGATCTTCCTGGCGGTACTAAAGCAATCCGTGCTGAAGTTCCACTTTCTGAGATGTTTGGTTACGCAACTCACATGCGTTCTATGTCTCAAGGTCGTGCGACTTACTCTATGGAATTTGCTAAATATGCTGAAACTCCACGTAACGTGGCTGAAGGCATCATTGCTAAGTTCCAAGCTGGCGGCAAAAAAGGTGACGACGAGTAATCTTTCGATTACTATATTGCCTAACTAAATTTATAGTTAAAATCTAATACTCATGCAGGTTTACTGCATGAGTAATCTACAAAGGAAGATGAACATGGCTAAGGCTAAGTTTGAACGTAATAAGCCACACGTTAACGTGGGCACAATCGGTCACGTTGACCATGGTAAAACAACTTTAACAGCTGCGATTGCAACTGTATGTGCTAAAAAATTCGGTGGTGAAGCGAAAGACTACGCTGCAATCGACTCTGCACCAGAAGAAAAAGCACGTGGTATTACAATTAATACTTCACACGTAGAATACGATTCTCCAACTCGTCACTACGCTCACGTAGACTGCCCGGGCCACGCCGATTATGTTAAAAACATGATTACTGGTGCTGCTCAGATGGACGGCGCGATCCTTGTATGTGCTGCGACTGACGGTCCAATGCCACAAACTCGTGAACACATCCTGCTTTCTCGTCAGGTAGGTGTACCTTACATCGTTGTATTCTTGAACAAATGCGACCTTGTAGACGACGAAGAGCTTCTTGAACTGGTTGAAATGGAAGTTCGTGAACTTCTTTCTACTTACGACTTCCCAGGTGATGATACTCCTGTAATCCGTGGTTCTGCTCTTCTTGCACTTAATGGTGATGACAGCCAATACGGCGAGCCAGCAGTAGTTGCGCTTGTTGAAGCGCTTGACTCTTACATCCCAGAACCAGAACGTGCAATCGACCAAGCATTCTTGATGCCAATCGAAGATGTATTCTCAATTTCTGGCCGTGGTACAGTTGTAACTGGCCGTGTTGAAACTGGTATCATCAAAGTTGGTGAAGAAGTTGAAATCGTGGGTATCAAAGATACAGTTAAGACTACTGTAACTGGCGTTGAAATGTTCCGTAAACTTCTTGACGAAGGCCGTGCTGGTGAGAACTGTGGTATCTTGCTTCGTGGTACTAAACGTGAAGACGTACAACGTGGTCAAGTACTTGCTAAACCAGGTTCTATCAAACCGCACACTAAATTCGATGCAGAAGTATACGTACTTTCTAAAGACGAAGGTGGTCGTCACACTCCATTCCTTAACGGTTACCGTCCACAGTTCTACTTCCGTACAACTGACGTAACTGGCGCGATTTCTTTGAAAGAAGGCGTTGAAATGGTTATGCCTGGTGACAACGTAGAAATGTCAGTAGAACTAATTCACCCAATCGCAATGGACCCAGGTCTACGTTTTGCGATCCGTGAGGGTGGTCGTACAGTTGGTGCTGGTGTAGTTGCTAAAGTAACTGCATAATCGCTGATTGTGTGAAAAAAGCGTCCCTTTGGGACGCTTTTTTTATATCTGTAAATTCAACCTACTCATTTTCAAGCATATTTAAATTGTCTAACAATATATTTACAAGCTGTCCTTAAGTGATATTTCACTGACCTTATCTGCCCTTATGTGAAAAATTCAACGCAGTAATATAACTATAAGAATTTTAATAATTAGATTTCAGCTCTATATAGAACTGATGGGAGTAAGTGTATGAATGCTCAAGTGAAAATTACCAACCGTGCAGGTGCAAGTTTTCCGGTACGTCGTATGAGTTTTGATTTTGATCAGGTGTCAGAATACTGGATGAATGGTTCAGCAGGACTGACTCACTTTATGACTGCACTCTCTGCACTATTCCCGGCAGGCGAAAAATTCTTTATTGATTCTGTTCGCGCTGTACGTCAGCACCCAGCAATTAAAGACAATGAAGCATTGCAAAAAGAAATTTCTGTCTTTATTGGTCAGGAAGCCATGCATACCCAGGAACATGTTGGCTTTAATGCCTCAGCGCAACGCCATGGCCATGATGTTGATACGCTAGATCGTTATACTGACCGAGTCATTCAAACTGCACACAAAATCTTCGCGGCAGTCGGTAAGCCAGTCGGTATTACCCAGGAAATGGTCGACCTCACTGCGACGACTGCACTAGAACATTTTACTGCGACCATTGCATCTCAGTTACTGACCAATCAGCATATTCAGGAACTGATGAAAGATGACACCATGAAAACCATGTGGCTCTGGCATGCAATTGAAGAGAATGAACATAAGGCCGTGGCCTATGATGTATTCGAAGGTGTTTTCGGTAAAGGTTTAAAATCTTATCTACTGCGTACCACTTCACTGGTTGCAGCGATGGTCACGCTATTCTTTGTACAAAGCTACTTCGTATTGCGTTTATTGAAAGAAGACCGTCAGTTAAGTCTTGGAGCTTTAAAAGAAATCTATACTTATGGTTATAGCCCATCTAAAGGAATTATTACCGGTATGGGTAAAGAAATGCTGATGTACTTTAAACCTGGTTTTCATCCAAATGATCATGACACCCATAGCTTATTACAAAGCTGGAAACAAAAACTGGGCCTTTAATTTAAAACTAGATTAAAAGACTGAAGAGCAACCTAAGTTGCTCTTTTTTTTGCTCGATTTTTTAAATAAAGTTTCTATAATGCGGAGGTTAATTCTAGATAAGATGAACGAAGATGATTCGTTTGATGCAAGCTGCGGATGTACCAGCCGTTGCCAAGATTGAAACCAAAGTACAATCCCATCCCTGGACCTTTAAACAATTTGAAGATGCTGTTACTGCCTATCAAAGCACTGTGATTGAACAAGCAGGGCAAGTCGTAGGGTTCTGCATTTTACAGCCGGTGTTGGATGAAGCCAATTTATTACTGATGGCAATTGATCCTGCGCAACAGGGCAAAGGTTTAGGTTATCAGTTGCTAGATGCCTCAATTGCATTATTGAAAAATAGTCCAGTACAAATCTTTCTGGAAGTACGGGAAAGCAATACTGCTGCAATTAAACTGTATGAAAAAACCGGTTTTCATCAAATTGATCTGCGCAAGAACTATTATCCGAATTCGAATGGCACTCGGGAACATGCCATTATTATGGTGAAGTCCTGTACTGATGATTTTGCCAGCCTGTTTAAATAATATTCCAGCTCTTATTTGACGACTAAATTACTTGATGATGGGATTATTCCATCCGCTAGGCAAGGTCGTCATCAAGGAGTTTCCCAGATGTTCAATCTCCACAGGGGTAAGGGTGCGGTTTAATCGGCGCCATTGCCCGTCAATCAATAATTCAAGTGGCAGGTATTGAGACTTGTAGTTCATTTTGGCTGAATGTGGAACCCAGTAGCCCAAATACACAAACTGTAAGCCAAGTTTTTGAGTGTGCTCAATCTGTTTCAGAATCGCAAAGGCACCAAGGGAACGGCGGTTCTCATCAGGATCAAAGAAAGTATACACCGCTGAAACGCCATCATCGAGCAGGTCACAAGTCGATACACTGATGAGACGGTCATCTTTCCATAATTCCAGAAAGAAACTATCGGTACAGCTTTGCAGTAAAAACTTTTCGAACTGGTCACGGCTAGGTGGATACATATCACCATCTGCATGACGTTCATTAATATAACGTTCATAGAGGGCGTAATGTATATCTGTGGCCTGTTCAGGATGGGTAATTTTAACCGTCAAATCCTGATTACGTTTCCAGGCTTTTTTTTGCGAGCTGTTCATTTGGAATTCATGAACAGGAATACGTGAAGATAAACATTGACGGCACAGGTGGCATTCAGGCCGATAGACAAAATCACCACTACGACGGAAACCGGTACGAGAAAGCTCGGACAGCGTCACTACATCAATACGGTGCGCTGGATCAAGAAAAACCATGCGCGCGGACTTGTTGGGCAGATAGCTACAGTCATGCGGTGGCGTAATATAATACTGTAAATCGTTCAGTAGGGACTGTGGTTGATAAGAGTTCATAACAAGTGCCCTCTGTTATTTTCATTCACTTAATCGCGCAGACTGCGCTATTGTTTTACTTGAAAATACACCGTCTTGATACTTTTTCCAATTGATCGCAGGCTGTTTTATCACATCTTGTAACGATTTAAGATATGTATGGCGAGAAATTGTACAGGCACCTAGACTCATCAAGTGATCATTCACCAATTGACAGTCAATCCAGGGCAGCTGATTTTCTCGACCAATCAGCATCAAGGCATAGAAAGCCATTTTAGAAACATCGGTCTGGGTGCTAAACATGGATTCACCGAAACAGCCCTTGTCGATAGTCACCCCATAGAGTCCACCTACTAGGCGATCTTCATCCCAAACCTCAATACTATAACCATAACCCGCATTAAACAGGTCGCAATAACCTTGAATGATCTCTTCACTAATCCAGGTCTCATCTGCATAAGCGCGAGGCAATGAGCAGGAACGGATGACTCTTTCAAAAGCATGATTCACCGTAATTTTATAATCCTGTTTTTTCATGCTTCGAAGCAGGGATTTGCTGGGATGATAATCCTCTAGGCGAATAATGCAGCGTGGTTCCGGACTCCACCAGCAGATCGGATCACCTTCAGAAAACCAGGGAAAGAGACCATGGGTATAGGCCTCATACAAAGTAGAAGGGGAGAGGTCTGCACCAATACAAATCAGGCCTTCGCCCTCAAGATCCGCTTCTTCAGGATTGGGGAAAATGTACTGTGAAGGAGGAAGAAGATGCATGTAGAACCCTGATCTTGAAATAGACTGTTTTTATCATACATAAAAAAACCGCCCATGATGGACGGTCTTTTTATTTTCGCTGCTTAGTCTAATTTACCCATTGCATCGAGATATTTTTCTGCATCCAGTGCCGCCATACAGCCTGAACCTGCAGAAGTAATCGCCTGACGGTAGATACTGTCTGCGATATCGCCTGCAGCGAATACACCCGGGATAGAGGTTTGGGTGGCATTCCCTGCGGTACCGCTTTGTACCTGAATATAACCATCACGCAGTTCTAGCTGGCCTTCGAACATAGTGCTATTTGGTTTATGACCAATAGCAACAAATAGACCTGATACTTCAACATCCTGAGTTGAATCATCTTGGGTTGATTTCAAACGTACCGCAGTGACGCCAGTGGTATCACCCAACACTTCTTCTACTTGATGATTCCAGATAATGCTGATTTTTCCTTCTTTTTCTTTTTCAAAAAGATGGTCTTGCAGGATTTTTTCAGAACGTAACGTATCACGACGGTGAACTAGAGTCACGTGAGAAGCGATGTTAGAAAGATATAATGCTTCTTCAACAGCGGTATTACCACCGCCCACAACCATCACTTTTTGCTCTTTATAGAAGAAACCGTCACAGGTTGCACACGCGCTCACGCCTTGACCCATAAATGCAGCTTCTGATTCCAGACCCAGGTATTGCGCAGTTGCACCAGTACAAATGATCAGGGCATCACAAGTAAACTCTTCCATATCGCCTTTCAGGACGAATGGACGAACGTTAAGGTCAACTTCATTGATATGATCATAAACAATTTCAGTACCAAAACGTTCTGCATGAGCCTGCATACGTTCCATTAAAGCTGGACCAGTCAGACCTTCAGGATCGCCAGGCCAGTTATCTACTTCAGTCGTTGTGGTTAATTGACCACCCAGTTGCAGACCTGCAATCAGGGTCGGTTTTAAGTTTGCACGCGCTGCATAGACTGCTGCGCTATAGCCAGCAGGGCCAGAACCTAAAATAATCAGTCGTGAGTGACGTGCGCTCATTCGCTGTATCCTTTTTTATTTAGAAATTTATTGAATTATACGTGAAACTGTATAACAGTGGTGTGAGATTAAAGTCGATATTATTGATCATCGAAATCGATTTGGGCTATATAGAAGAAGTACACAATAATGCATCTTTTTTGATGCAACAGGTGCATAATATGCATTTTATTGCGACGCTTTTTTTGAAGCATACCAGCAAAAGAATATTCATGAAGAATTGGTTACAGGACAGTATATGACAGCGGTGTCGAGTGCCTATGCACAGCGCTTAGTAATGACATTATTTTTAGTCTCATTTGGGATTTATCTGTTTCTTGCAACAGTGACCTATACACCATTTGATCCGGGGTGGATGCATATCTCTAGTGATACGCAGACAGTTTCAAATGCCAGTGGGGTTGCAGGGGCCTGGATTTCAGACCTGTTATTTGGTTTTCTCGGTTGGGCAAGCCTGCTGATCCCTGTGTATCTGTTTATGGAAGCAATCCAGGTCTGGTGGCCGCGCAGCTTCCTGAACCGTCCATTCCGCTATGCTGCCCAATTCTTCCTGTTATTGACTACATCGGCGTTGCTGTTCCTGTTCTGGCAAGTTCCAGCCGATACGCTGGATAATTCTTCAGGCGGGATCATTGGCTATGAACTGGGCCAAAGTCTTGAACAATTACTAACTGTCTATGGCGCAGCTTTTTTCTTGCTGGTGCTTTGGGTGGTTCTGTTTACCTTGGCATTTGGTGTGAAATGGAACAAGACCTGGAGCAGTCTCAAGGCAACACCTGCTTATCTGCAAGACCTGTTCTACCGTAATGTGCCAGAAGGTATGTCTGATTTTGACCGTACCGCACCTGTAATGAAAAAAGAAGCGGTAAAAGCAGCTGCCAAAAAAGTGACAGTACCAGTCACTGCCGCACCTGAGCATGATCTGGTAGAAGTCGACCCTGTAGTTCGCGATCATGTCGCTGAACGCCTGTTTGAGGATTTTGCAGATAAAGAATCGCACCAGCCTCACCACTATGAAGAAGATATTTCTGAACCTGTACAGACATCAGCTTCAGAACCTGTTCAGGAACAAGCACCGCGAACAGTAGAGCCGGATCGTGTGGTGGCAACAGGGGAGGTGTGGCGTGCGTTACATTCCAATGAAGACCAGCGTCACAAGCAGGATATCGATGCTTTGCTTAAAGCTGCAGAAGAAGAGCAAGCTGATTTTTCTCCTGATGCATTTGCAGCTGCGTCAACGAATCACAATGCTCATGAAGTGACATCATCATCTACCGCCAAGAATAATCTGGACTGGGATGATGATGAAATTTTTGATGAGTTATTGGCCGCAGTCCCGCAAGGTAAAACCGCAACGGATGTGCATAGCCCGTTCAATTCAGCAGCAGCTGAAAAATCCCTCAGAATTGTAGAAGATGCTGGAACAATCAGCTCAACTGCGGCTGCTCCACTTATGGCTGCACATGCGATTAAAAATACCAGCCTGGAAGCGGACTTTGAGGATCTGGACGATTTACTGGTTGAAGCTGATGAACCAAAACCTGCACCTGTACGTGCATCAAGTTATGCCCAATCTTCTGCTTTTGTTCAGGCACCGATTCAGCGTGTAGAGACAGCAGCTCAAACCGCAGCGACCAATGCAGCAGTTCGGGAAGCATTGTCCAAAGAAGAATTTATTGAAGCTTGGCATGAAACTGCCGGTAAGCCTCAGGATGAAGACGAGTTTGACTTCGATGCGCCACTGACCGATGCCGCTGGTCGTCCAATGTCACGTGCCATGCAGGTCGCTGAGCGCCGTAAAGACCTGTCACCATTGCCGGGTCTGGAATTGCTGGATAAAGTCGATCCGAACAAAAAAGTGAATTTCACTGAAGAGCAGTTATCCCGTTTATCAGAACTTCTGGAAATCAAGCTTCAGGAATTTAACGTTAAAGCCAAAGTGGTCGAGGCTCAGCCAGGCCCAGTCGTGACCCGTTTTGAACTGGACCTTGCGCCTGGTGTGAAAGCTTCCAAAGTCACTAATATTTCACGTGACTTGGCCCGTTCGATGTCAATGGCTTCAGTACGTGTAGTCGAAGTTATTCCAGGTAAGCCTTATATCGGCATTGAAGTTCCGAACAGTAGCCGTGAAATGGTGCGTTTGATTGAACTGGTACAGATTCCAAAATTCAATGATCCAGATGGCATTTTGTCGATGGCCATGGGTAAGGATATTTCGGGCAATCCGGTGATTACTGAACTGGGTAAAGCACCGCATATGCTGGTAGCAGGGACTACGGGTTCTGGTAAGTCGGTGGCGGTTAACTCGATGATTCTATCGATGCTATTGAAGTACACACCAGACCAGTTACGCCTGATCCTGATCGATCCGAAACAGCTTGAATTGGCCAACTATAACGATATTCCACACCTGTTAACCCCAGTTGTGACCGATATGAAAGATGCAGTCAGTGCCTTGAACTGGTGTGTGAATGAAATGGAACGTCGTTACAAACTGATGTCTTTCCTGAAAATTCGTAAGCTCAGCGACTATAACCGTAAGGTAGAAGAGGCGCTTGCCAATGGTGAAGAGCTATTTGATCCAACCTGGAAAGCGAGTGAATCAGTCGCAGGGGAACGTGCACCGCGCTTAACGCCATTGCCATCGATTGTGATTGTTGCCGATGAGTTCGCGGATATGATCATGCAGGTCGGTAAGAAAGCTGAAGAGATGATTACCCGTCTGGCACAAAAATCCCGTGCTGCCGGTATTCACCTGTTACTGGCAACTCAGCGTCCCTCAGTAGATGTGATCACTGGTCTGATCAAGGCGAATATTCCGACACGTGTCGCACTTCGTGTGAATTCGAAAATCGACTCACGTACCATTCTCGATGCAGGTGGTGCAGAAGATCTGCTCGGTCATGGTGATATGCTGTTCCTTGGCCCGGGTAAAATTGAGCCGGAGCGCGTACACGGTGCCTTTATTGCCGATGATGAAGTGAACCGGATCTGTGATGCATGGCGTGAACGTGGGGCGCCTAACTATGTGGATGAGATCCTGACTCCATTTGATGAAGAACCGTCTAGTCGCGGCTTTGAGGATGGTGGAGATGGTGGATCTGATCGAGATGCGCTGTATGATCAGTGTGTGGCTTTTGTTTTGGAAACCCGCAAAGCATCAACTTCATCTTTGCAGCGTAAGTTCAGTCTGGGTTATAACCGTGCTGCACGGATCATTGACCAGATGGAAGAAAATGGTATTGTCAGCTCAATGGGTGCCAATGGGAAGCGTGAGATCTTGGTTTAAATCCAGAATCTCTAGCGATTAAAAAAGCCTGCTTTAAGCAGGCTTTTTTATGCATTACAACTTATGCAAATTTTTCTAATACTGCGAGGAACTCGGCACTTTGACGCGGATAAGTGGCAATCACGTCATGAATGCGCTGTCCTTCCGGATTGGTGGCGTTAAGATCGCGGCCATCTGCGACAAATTTGGTTAGCAGGCGCTCATAGTCAAAAGGACGCATATGCTTGAATGCATGATAAAGCACATGAAAATCTGCATTGACGCCTGCAGGAGGAAGCTGATTCAGGTAGGCATATACACGCTCATCTGACCATTCTTCGTTAAAGGTCGCTGGTTGAGATAATGCCATCGCAATCTCCTTGATGTAATTCTTCGGCATGAAAAAAGGCAAAATATGAGTTCGCAAGAGGCAAAGTCTTATCATGCACTTTGTCTATTCGAAGTATCACTTCACGTTTTGAGATGAGGTAAAAAAAATACTAATTACTATCAAGTCTACGCGAAGCCAAGCTTCTGGTCTTGCGTCTCAACAAAGCGGCGCTTTGTTGAGGCTCATATTTTGCCTTGAATCAATTTACTTGACTAATCAAAATTCAGATTATCGCTCTTCAGGTAAATTGATATTCATTTCAAGCATTTCAATGTTTGCTTCAGAACGTACCTGCATCTGAATGTGCTGTTCATCAACCCCGCGGACGTAGCGATTGACCACTTGCATGATCTCTGTCTTCATCTGGTCAATTTTATCCTGACTCAAACGGCGCCCCAAACCCTGTTCAGAAGCAACAATGACTTTCAAACGGTCTTTCGCGGTTTGTGCGCTTGATGGTTTATCCTCGCTACTAAAAAGTTTACTCCAGAATCCAGCCATGTTTACGCTCCAAATAATCGTGCTAACCAGCCCTTAGGTTTTACTTCGATATGACGGTAAGGGCGCTCTTCACCCAGGAAACGTGCTACAAGGTCATCATAAGCCTGACCTGCGGCAGATTCGGTAAAGTGAATCACTGGTTTACCTTCATTCGATGCCTGTAGAACGCTTGGACACTCAGGAATAACACCTAAGGTTGGAACACGTAAAATATCTTTAGAAATATCGTCAATCGTTAACATTTCCTGTTTATCGGCACGTTCCGGATTGAAACGGGTAATACACAGGTGTTTACGGATGCGACCTTCGTTTTGTTCTACTTTTTTAGTTTTACTATCTAACATGCCAATGATGCGGTCAGAGTCACGTACTGAAGAAATTTCAGGGTTAGTCACAATGATAGCTTCATCTGCATGGTACATGGCTAAAATGGCACCACGTTCAATACCTGCAGGTGAGTCACACACGATATAATCAAATTCCTGTGAAAGCTCATCCATTACACGTTCTACGCCTTCATCAGTTAAAGCATCTTTATCACGTGTTTGTGAAGCAGGTAAAATATATAAATTTTCAATATCTTTATCGCGAATCAGTGCTTGTTGTAATCGTGCTTCGTTATTGAGAACATTTACAAAATCATATACTACACGGCGTTCACAGCCCATAATCAAATCAAGGTTACGCAAGCCTACATCAAAATCGATTACCACAGTTTTGTGGCCACGTAGGGCTAAACCTGTTGCAAAAGATGCACTTGTTGTAGTCTTACCTACGCCACCTTTGCCTGATGTTACGACAACAATTTTCGCCACCGAATCCACTCCTGTTATGGTTCAAATCCCCTACAAAATGGGGTTTTTGGTGTTTATTTATACATTAAAATTGTAGAGCTTCAAATACAAGCTCTTGTTGATCATTCAAGTAAATATGCACGGGTTTTTTCACAACATTCGGTGGAATGTCGTCGGCCACACAGTAAGTACCTGCAATAGAAATCAGTTCGGCCTCCAGCGCATGGCAGAAAATACGCGCTGCAGTATTGCCACCCGCACCTGCAATCACACGGCCACGCGCGCTGCCATAAATATGGATATTGCCTGAAGCAATCACTTCTGAACCACTGTTTATTCCGGCCGTAATAATAATGTCACCCTGATTCTGCACAATGCATTGGCCGGTGCGCAGAATTTCATCGTGATAAGAAGTCACATGCGCGACGATCGGTGCTGCATCAGCTTTTTCATCGTCAGCAGCAGATTCGGATTTGACTTCCATGACCTGTTCTTTGGTCGCCTTAATTTCCTGTAACTGACGGTCTGGTGGCAGAACAGGGAACTGAATCGCACGAGCCTGATCCCCCAGAATCCCTTCAGTCACTGCCATAGGCTGAACTTCGAGATCAATCAGTAACTGGATCAGGGCAATCAGTTCCTGATCGACTGAACTTTCAATCACCGCCAATGTGCCTGGCGGAAAAGCCGCTTGTAATTTTGGTTTCAGTTGCTGGCGGATTGCATCATGATCATTGGTATCGAGGCTAATGCGTAGCGCATTGACCATTCTGCCTTTTATCCGTATGTCAGCCATAATTTTTCCTTAATACTTCTGACTTGCTGTTTTATGTCGAAGCAATGTTGTAAATAGTGCAAATCCTAGAACAAATTTCGTTAATTCTCTAGCGATCCAAGTTATTTTTTTATACGAATAGAATCAGCTTATCTTAGCCGAGTCTGCAAATGAAAACTCATCTATCGATTGAGCCCTGATTTTGTTCGTGTTCTTCTAAAATCTGTTGCCACTGTTTCACTTTGACCTGTTTTTGAATGGCTTCAAGTGTTTCAAAAACAGCCGATTCAACCAATTTATCAATATGTGGATTATGTTCAATCTGAATCTGGCTAATCTTATCTGAAATCATGGCAAAAGTCGGGTTTTCTTGTGATCCACTATGTGTAAAAGGATCGATCAGGCCTTGGGTGATATTTTCTCCCAAACGTTGACCAATACTCTGGATCTGTCGCTCCAGTCGCCCGCCCACAATGGGAATCAGACGCAGAAGCTGAGTGAGTTCAGGTGTATCTTCAATGGCCTGATTGACGACTTGCCCGACATTTTTTGAAATCATGAAGCGCTGTGCCTGTAATTCCTTGCCCAAAGACTCTTGCAAGATATCTGTCAAAGCAACAGCCAGTAATTTACGGTGATGTTCCACCAAATCATCAATTAATTGTTTATGTGATGTGCTGGTGCTGAGTTCACGTTTAATGCCATCCAGTACCGTCAATACTACACGGCTCGAAAGTTCTTCCATCAGCAGGTTATAGTAGAAATTACCCCGTCTATACCAGCTTGCCGGTATGACTTTGTATCCATGGCTATGCAGGTTGTAGCCAATCGCGACTGCACGTAACAAACGCAGAAAACGTAGCTGGGGGATGATGGATAAAATTTCATACCAGTGCACAAAGGGAAAGAACCACCAGCGGGCATGGTGGCGCATAACAATGGCAATGAACCAGCGAACGATGAGTTCAATAATCAGGAAGGTGGTAAACCATCCCTCGGTAATCATTACCCAGGGACGTAATTCACTTTTATAAAACTGCAAGACATCAGGCAAGCGAATGAAGTCAAACAACCAGTGCCCAAAATCGCTCATCAGAATGGCATTGGCACAGAGACAGAACAAATTGATGATGATGACAACCATCATGAAAATGTCATAAATCAGTGCAATTTTCCAGCCCCAGGTGCCTTTGCGAATAAACTTAAATGAGCTGGACACGAGGTCCGGGTTGTCGTTCTTCATAGTCTCTCTGGCAAATGTCAGGCAGAAGCGGAAATCAGGTTCTGCTGCATTTGCTCAATTAATTGGTCTTTTTCAGTCCAGATTTGGTCTACCCATTGCTGGAAACGCGCACGGTAATCTGCATCATCTTCATAATTGCCGCCGAGTACCCAGTCTGGAATGTCAATTTTTCTCAAGTTCACGGCAATACGCGGGACTTCGCCTAACCAGAATTCCCCATAACCTGGCACACCGTCAGGATAAACAATAGTCATATCCACCAGTGCATCAATTTTGTCCCCCAGAATGTTCAGTGCCAGCGCGAGACCGCCCGCCTTAGGCTTCAACAAATGCTTATAAGGCGATTTTTGCTGTTCATGCTTTTCTGGGGTAAAACGTGTACCTTCCAGATAATTCAGCAAGGTAAATGGCTGGCTAACCAGTTGTTCACATGCCTTACGTGCTTCTTCCATATCCCGATATTTCAGGGAAGGGTTTTTGGCAATCTGTTCCTTGCTATGCCTTTTCATCATCGGGAAGCCCAGAATTTTAAAGGCTTGACCTACAAATGGAATAAAAATTAGTTCCCATTTTGTAAAAAAGCGGGTGAGAGGCATGCGCGTTAAACCGAAATATTGGTTTACCGTGGTATCCACCCAGCTCTGATGATTACAGGTCATTAAATAACGCCCCTGCATGTTCAGATCCAGAGATTCGTCAATACTGATTTGCCATTCGGTATTTTTCAGGACATTGTCAATCAACCAGTTATTTACGCCCAACCAGCTATTGGTAATCTTGATATTGGTTTCATCAATTTTAGAAGATTTCTTAAAAAGTTTGGTCAGCCCCAAAGCCAGTACGGGTGGTCCATGAAAAAAAGTACTGCCAGTCATGACAGATGTCACCGTGAGGCCACGGGTAAGTTTTTTTAAAGTCGTTTGTTGCTTGCTTTTAGATGACATATAAAAACAGTCCCAGAGAATAATCGTCTAAATTTCATCACATTTTGAACAATATAGAGGGAGTTGAGCGAATAGAAAAGTCCGATCGTTAAACTATGAAGAAACTATGATGAAATTCAGGAAATTGGTTACACATAAACATTATAAAATATTACTAAAAGATTTATTATTAACAAAAATTCAATGGTTATCCCATTATTTTTAAATCATTATCTGACCTAAGATACAAATTACACTACAAAGGAGGCATGCAATGCGTGCACTATTAATTTCAGCAGCTGTAGCAGGGGCAGTAGCACTTACAGGTTGTCAAACTACTGGCAATAACCTGGGTGGTGTTGAGTACGACAAAACAGCTTTGGGTACAGTAATTGGTGCTGCTGCAGGTTATGGTATTTCTAAAAGTAATGCCAATACTAGCCGTCAAAACAACCGTGCAGCTGCAATTGGTGCAGTACTTGGTGGTGCAGCGGGTGTTTACCTTGACAATAAAGAGAAAAAATTACGTCAAGCGACTGCGGGTACTGGTGTAGATGTAAACCGTAATCCAGACGGTTCAATCAACTTGGTAATGCCTGGTGCGATTACATTTGACACTAACAAGTCAAACATCAAACCAAACTTCTATGCAACATTGAATAAAGTTGCCCAAGTTCTGACTGAAGACAGCCAAAGCGGTATCTTGGTAACTGGTTATACAGACAGCACTGGTAATGACTCAATCAACATTCCATTGTCTCAAGCACGTGCACAATCTGTTGCGAACTACCTTGCTGGTCAAGGCGTAGCACGTACTCGTATCAATGCACAAGGTCTTGGTTCAGCGAACCCGATCGCAGACAACTCAACTGCAGCTGGTAAAGAACAAAACCGTCGTGTTGAAATTGCAGTATATGCTGTTCAGTAATCACTGATTTTGTAGAAAAACCACCTTCGGGTGGTTTTTTTTATGTCTGAAAGATGACGCAGGAAAATGAATTTTCAATTAGGCATCTGGGCATGAGATGACTATAATCGGAGCCGAATCTAGAAGAGGAAGCCATATGTCACTCGCCAGTCAGTTAAATGACAAGCAACTTGAAGCCATGAAATATACTCAAGGACCCTTGTTAGTACTTGCCGGAGCGGGTTCAGGCAAGACCTCGGTAATTACAAGAAAAATCGCCTACTTGGTCAAGCATTGCGGGATTCCGGCTCACCGGATTACGGCAATGACCTTTACCAACAAGGCGGCACGTGAGATGAAAGAGCGTGTCACCAAATTGCTGACCCGAGAAGAAGCCAAAGGCCTTTCAGTCTCAACCTTCCATACTTTTGGTCTAAATTTATTACGTTTAGAACTCAAACACACACCGCTAAAAAATAATTTCTCGATTCTGGATGCCGATGACTGTAAGCGGATTCTGATGGATCTGATGCATCGCGATAACTTGTCGGGTGCTGAAAGCAAAGAATTGATTGCCAAAGCGATGAAGATGATTTCGGACTGGAAAAACGATCTGATTCCACCAGAGCAAGCACATACCACCTGTGAAACGCCAGAAGATGTTCAGTTCGCGCATTTATACCAACTTTATGAGCGAAATCTGCGTGCCTATAATGCCGTCGATTTTGATGACCTGATTGTGATGCCAACGCGTCTGTTACAGGAAAATGCTGAAGTTCGGGATAAATGGCAGAACCGTGTACGTTATTTGCTGGTCGATGAATATCAGGATACCAATACGGCACAGTATATTCTGGTGAAATTACTGGTCGGGGTCATGGGGCAGTTCACCGCTGTAGGGGATGATGATCAGTCGATTTATGCCTGGCGTGGTGCCAAGCCAGAAAATATGGCGCTGTTACAACAGGATTTCCCGAATCTGAAAGTGATCAAGCTGGAACAGAACTATCGTTCTACCAGTCGTATTCTGAAAGCTGCCAATACCGTGATTGGCAACAACCCGCATATCTTTGATAAAAAGCTCTGGTCAGATAAAGGCCATGGTGAAGTGATTCGGGTCATCACTTGTCGTAATGATGATGATGAAGCAGAACGCGTAGTGAAAGACCTGATCACGCATAAGCTGATGAATGGTAAAAACTGGAAAGATTACGCGATTCTGTATCGTGGTAATTTCCAGGCACGTATTCTGGAAACTCAGCTGCGCCAGATGCAGATTCCTTACAAGCTCTCTGGCGGTCAGTCTTTCTTTGCGCGTGCAGAGATCAAGGACATTATGAGTTACCTGCGTCTGATCATTAACCCGGAAGATGACAGCGCTTTCCTGCGGATTATTAACACACCGAAACGTGCCATTGGCCCGGTGACGCTGGAAAAACTCGGTCTGTTTGCCCAGGAAAATAATCTGTCTCTACTGTCAGCAGCAGGCGATCAACGTCTGACCATGGTGATCCCAAAGAAAGCGACCACACAACTGGCAGAATTTTCAGATTTTATCAATAACTTTACCCGTAACTTGCTGGAAGATGATGAGCCCGTACCGATTATCCGCCAGATGATGGTGGAAGCCGGCTATATTGACTATATCAAGGAATCCGCAGCGACGCCGGCACAGGAAAAAACCAAACTCGATAATATTGAAGTGCTGTATAGCAGTATTCAGAGTCTGATCAATCGTGCAGAAGATGTCGATGAAAAGAATATTGAAAGTGTCATCCGTAAGATGGTGCTCCTCGATATGCTGGAACAGCAGCAGGAAGAAGAAGATACCGATAAGGTTAACCTTCTGACCTTGCATGCATCCAAAGGTCTGGAATTCCCTTATGTCTACTTAATCGGACTGGAAGAAGAAATTCTGCCACATAAGAACTCGATTGCTGCCGAAACAGTCGAGGAAGAACGCCGTCTAATGTACGTGGGGATTACTCGTGCGCGTCAGGGCTTGACTATTACCTTGGCTGAGCAACGTAAGGCGGGTGGACAGATGAAACAGATGACCCCAAGCCGCTTCCTGGATGAGCTTCCAGAAGATGAACTGGAGTGGTTAGGTCGCAAGAAAAAACTTGCAGGCAATATTGATCCAAAACAGCAGGCTCAGCATTACTTAGACAACTTACGCGCCTTGATTAAACGGTAAAAGTAACAGAACACTACGATTTTGATTCTTTAAATTTTTTGATATTAAACAACAGGAATAAATACATGAAAGTTCAGGTGAAAGTCCTTGATTCACGTCTGGGTCAGGAATGGCCATTGCCGACTTATGCAACGACTGGCTCAGCAGGACTCGATCTTCGTGCATGTGTCAATGAAACGACTGTGATTGAACCAGGTCAAACGGTTTTAGTGAAAACTGGTTTGGCAATTTATATTGAAGATCCAGCATTTGCTGGCTTGATTCTGCCACGTTCTGGTTTAGGTCATAAACATGGGATCGTTTTAGGTAACCTGGTTGGCTTGATCGATTCAGATTACCAAGGCGAGCTGATGGTTTCTGTATGGAACCGTAGTCAGGCTGCATTTAGCCTGGAACCAGGTGAGCGTTTGGCTCAGTATGTATTAGTGCCAGTGGTACAGGCCGAGTTTGATCTGGTGAATGAGTTTGAAGCAACCGAGCGTGGCGCGGGCGGTTTCGGTCATACTGGTAAAAACTAAAATTAAAGGATGACTTAACTTGGATGTTCTGGGTTAAGTCATCTTCTTTGTAGTTTTAATCATAAAAATAATAAAAAAATGATAGAGCTATTTAATAAACTTTATTAGATCTCTTTCATAAATCAAAAAACGATCTTCTTTTTGGTTAATATTTGCACTCCAGATTTCTTGGCATTCATGCATAATCTGCGGATGAAATACATCGATTCAAACAAGCTTTCTGATCCTCAGTTCAAGCGATACACGGGCATCTCATGGTCAACCTTTGATTTAATGGTTGAGCAATTGAAGAAACATGTCCCTACCAAAGGCAGACCGCCCAAGTTAAGCCTGGAAGACCAGGTTCTGCTCTGTCTAAGCTATTGGCGGGAATACCGAACCTTATTTCACGTTGCGACGAGCTACGGGGTTTCAGAGCCCACAGCCTCAAGAATTGTCCGTCATGTTGAAGACTGCCTGATTCGGTCCAATCTGTTTAATTTACCCAAAGATTTACCCGAGGGCGAAGGCATCGATTGGAATGTTGTGATCGTGAATGCCACAGAAATTCCAATCCAAAGGCCTAAAAAAACAGAAGAAAAGCTATAGCGGCAAGAAAAAGACCCACACTTTCAAAGTACAGGCCATCATTCATTATCAAACTCAAAAAATCCTGAGTTTATGTACGAGTCGTGGTGCCGTACATGATTTCGAACTCTTCAAACGTAACTTGAATCAGATTCCTGCAGGTGCATTTATCCTTGCGGATAAGGGTTATCAGGGAATTTATACAGTGTATCCAAATAGCTTGTTGCCATTAAAAGCAAAGAAGCGCTGTAAACTGGATTCCGAACTAAAAATCTATAATCAGGAAATCAATAAAAGAAGAATTGGAATTGAGCATGTATTTGGCAGTTTGAAAACCTTCAAAATTCTTGCTGAGCGATATCGCAATCGAGACAAAAGACTAGCATTAAGATTCAATCTAATTGCTGGAATTTATAACTTGGAGCTGAGTGAAAAATGACTTATGAAAGAAATCTATTCTTAAATTTTATTTTAATGAAAAATATTTAAATAAATTTTTAGTCTCATTTAAATAGAAAAATAAAATCATTTAGAATTTAAGAAAATAGGTGATAAATAATGCAAGAAGTCATTTTTAGTTGGGTTTATTTATTTTACTAGTTATACAAATTAAATACATAAAAGATTAATAATTATACTTTTATAATTGATTGTCACATTCAATTCATATAAAAATACAGAGTCTTAAAACAAAAACAAATGTTTAAAGTCATGATGATTGCTTAATCATTATTTTATCTCCTTATATTCAATAGTGAAAAGAACAGTTTATGGGATCCATGAATCAACCCTTTCCGGCTCACATTTTTCGTGCCTACGATATCCGAGGTAAAGTCAGTTTACTCAGTACAGGTGTGATTGATGCTATTGCGCATGGTCTGGCTCAGCAATATCAAGCTGCGGGACAGACTCGGGTTGCGATTGGCTATGATGCCCGAATCAGCAGTCCGGCTTTTGCTGAAACCATTCGCCGTATTTTTCAAGACTATGCTATTGAAGCCGTCATTATCGGCTGTTGTTCCAGTCCGATGCTGTACTACACAGCACGTCAGTTTGATGGTAATGGTGTGATGGTCACGGCCAGCCATAATTCTAAAGAAGATAATGGAATTAAATGGATTATTGCAGGGGAGCCGCCTTGTCCCGAGATGATTCAGCAGGTCGCACAAAAAGCAAAACTTCATGTAAATAGTTCTTTATCGTGTCTGAATGATTTGCCTCACCAAATTATTCCCGAATTTTGTCTGCAATATCAGCAGGAAATGCTTGAAGATATTCAGCTGAAGCGCCCATTTAAAGTGGTGCTGGACGGTCTGAACGGTTCGGCAGGACGTTGTGCCAACTTGGTGCTGCAAAAACTAGGTTGTGAAGTTACCGCCTTACGTTGTGAAGCCAATGGGCATTTTCCTGATCATGCGCCTGATCCTTCTCAGGAAGCACATTTACAAACCTTGCGTCAGGTTGTCATGCAACAGCAGGCGGATCTGGGTATTGCCCTAGATGGTGATGGGGACCGGTTGGTACTGGTGGATGAGCAGGGTGTCATTATTAGTGCTGATCAGCTTCTCTGTTTATTCGCAGAAATTTGTATGACTGGCACAAAAGCATGTCAGTTTGTTTATGACGTTAAATGTTCAACCCTGATTCGCGATACAGTTCAACGCCTGGGCGGAAAACCGGTGATGATTCGTACTGGTAGCTCATTCCTGCGTAAATATCTGGCGCAATCCCAGCATCAGGCCATTTTTGGTGGTGAATATGCGGGGCATTATGTTTTTAATGACGGACGTGGCTGGGGTTATGATGACGGTCTTTATGCGGCGCTCCGGGTCATGGAATATCTGGACCAGAAAGGTATGACTTTAAGTGAAGCCTTGCGTGCTTATCCAAAACGTCACGGAACTGAAGATTTATATATTTCCACTCATCAGGTGCAGCCTGTTGAGCTTTTAAACTTTGTTGAGCAGCAATCTACGCAATTAAATGCACAAATCAGTAAAATTGACGGGATACGTCTTGATTTTGATGATGGTTTTGGCATCATTCGAGCATCCAATACGGGTGAATATTTCACGGTGCGCTTTGATGCCAATGATGCACAAGGCCTGAATGAAATTCGACATCTGTTTGTATCCATGTTGCGTGACCGTTATCCACAGATCGCTCAAGACATTTTAGATGCTCAATAAGGAGAGGCGAATGCCAAATCAGCATACAGGCATCGACAAAGCACAAATTTTGACTGAAGCTTTGCCGTATATCCAACGCTTTGCGGGTAAAACCCTGGTGGTAAAATACGGTGGCAACGCGATGACGGATCCTGAGCTAGAAAGCTCTTTTGCACGTGATATCGTTTTATTAAAAACAGTGGGTTTAAACCCGATTGTGGTACACGGTGGTGGTCCACAAGTCGATTCTATGCTGAAACAGCTAGGTCGTGAATCTGACCGCATTGATGGTATGCGCGTGACAGATCCGGCAACCATGGAAGTGGTTGAGATGGTTCTAGGTGGTAGCGTAAACAAATCGATCGTGAACCTGATCAACAAACATGGTGGTCGTGCAATTGGTCTAACCGGTAAAGATGGTAACCTGCTGCGTGCCAAAAAGCTGTTAATGGAAAAGACGGCTGAAGACGGTACAATCCAAAAAGTAGACCTGGGTATGGTCGGCGAAGTCGTTGGGGTGAAAACTGATGTACTGGAAATGTTTACTAACAGTGATTTCATTCCAGTGATTGCACCACTCGGTGTCGATGAAGAAGGCAATACCTATAATATCAATGCGGATCTAGTCGCGGGTAAAGTGGCAGAAGCATTAGGGGCAGAAAAGCTGATTCTTCTGACGAATATTACCGGTGTGCTCGACGAAAATAAAAATCTGCTGACCGGTTTAACGACTCAGGAAGTTGATCGTCTGATCGAAACAGGTGTGATCTATGGCGGCATGATTCCTAAAGTCGGCTGTGCGCTTGACGCAGTAAAAGGCGGCGTGATCAGTGCACATATCGTGGATGGTCGCGTACCACATGCCAGCCTGTTAGAAATCTTTACTGATCATGGTGTAGGAACTTTAATTACCAATCGTTCTAATCCACATCGTCCATAAAGATAAATTGAATATCAAAGAGTCTCACTTGAGGCTCTTTTTTATTTCTTTTATTTTAAGATTTTGATCACTAGAAATATGAAAGTTAAATCTAAAGTATTTATTTTTAAGCTAAGTTTTGAAGCTTAAACTCCTTTTGCTAAATTAAATATAAAAAAATAGTTTATTAGCATTTTTAGCGCATAGCATTGCAATGATCGAGATTTGAAAAGGTTCAGCCTGTGATGCACAATAACCTTAAGAATACTCTGTGACCTGAATGAAGATTATGTGCCAGCTACTGGGAATGAATTGTGCGACACCAACAGATATTACCTTTTCATTTCGAGGTTTTTCTCAGCGGGCGGGGATTACCTCAGATCATTCTGATGGTTTTGGGGTTGCTTTCTTTGAGGATAAGGCCTGCCGATTATTCGTTGATAATCAGTCTGCTGTTGAGTCACCGATTGCAGAACTAGTGCGCAATTATCCAATCAAATCCCGTAATGTAATTGCACATATCCGTAAGGCGACGCAAGGCAAAATTAATCTGGAAAATTCGCATCCGTTTAGTCGTGAATTATGGGGACGACAATGGATCTTTGCTCATAATGGTGATTTAAAAGATTTTTTACCTGAGCTTTCTGGACGTTTTACGCCAGTCGGTAACACTGACAGTGAGCGCGCTTTCTGTTATTTTCTGGATCAGCTGGTGAAACATTTTGGTTATGATGAACCGAAGCTGGATCAGGTTTTTGATTTGTTGGCCGAGATTTCTCCATCCATTGCAGAGCATGGCACTTTTAATTTCTGTCTGTCCAATGGTCAGGCTTTATTTACCTATGCAACGACTAAACTGCATTGGCTGGTTCGTGAATATCCATTTAAGCCAGCCCAACTGATTGATATCGAAGTTGAAGTGGATTTTAGTCAGGTCACCACGCCTGAAGATCGGGTCGCTGTGATTACCACAGAGCCGCTAACGCAGAATGAAGAATGGACAGCATTTCAGGAAGGTGAAATGATTTTGTTCAGAGATGGAGCCAAATATCGTTCCCAATTGACACATGTCGCCCGTCTGGAAAGAGAACGTTTGGATCCTTCGCTTAAAAGAGTGACTAAAGCAGATTTATATTAAATCTGGTTAAAATTCGATATTAAAAAACAGGACATCGCTCCTGTTTTTTTGAATTTGATATTTATTTTATAGTGAAATCATTAAAATAAATAAACCATGAAATATAAAATCGATCAAAAAATACTTTATTCTTGTAGTCGGGTTTAAAATATAATTGATTGGATAAACAATGATTTACATTAATTAAGTAGAAAATAAACTGAAAACCAACCGATTTACTTCATTTTTATTTAAATCAATTAGATATATGATCTTTTTCAAGCGATAAATCATTAATATCAATAGGTGGTCGTAATGAAAATGAAATGGGTTCCAGATTATAATACTGGTATCGATGTGATTGACGATCAGCACAAACGAATTCTCGATTATATCAATGAGATTGATGGAATTGATGCCAATACCGATCGTGCTCGTATTAAACAGATTCTAGAAAATATTATTGATTATACTCAGTCTCATTTTACCTTTGAAGAATCACTTCAGGAAGAAGCGGGTTATAAATATCGTGTGCCACATAAACGTGTGCATGACCTGTTTATTAAAAAGATTGAATCTTATCGTGACCGTTTTGAATTGGGACAATCTATTGAAGCGGAATTACATGAAGTATTATCTAAATGGCTGATCAATCATATTCAGCACGATGACGCGGATTATGTCGGTGCGGTAAAAGAAAATATGATGGGAATCATTAAAGATAAAGAAAAGAAAAAGGGTAAAAACTGGTTTGCCCGTTTCTTCTCATAACTCGATTGTTGTTAAAATAAAGATAAATCGGGAAAATAAAAAATAAAGCTTAATAATAAATTTGCGCAGCAAATCACGGGCATGGTGGTTTGCTTTTTTGTTTTTGATTTTCATCGCCTCACAAGGCAAAATAGCGCTAGATTTTTATAGGAATACATCATGCAGGACAATGCTATGTCAAAATGGTTATCGCCTCTGATGGCTTTCTGTTTATCCTTTCTTATTATTGCGACACTCGCACCGATAACAGGTATTCAGATTGACCGTCAGCTTGATTTCTGGATGTTGTGGTTAGCGACCATGCTAATACTGGCCCTTCCAGTCTGTTATCTGGAAATAGCGCTGGCGAAACGCTCAAAAACCACTGCACTACAGGCATTGTCGAGCCTTACCCGTGAAGCTGATAGTTCTCAGCGCTGGCGGATCGTCGGCTGGCTGGCAGTTGTATTTATCCCATTCCTTGCGGGTGCGATGCTCAATCATGCTTCTAATGTGATTGCAGTTACCAATTTCGATGTTCAGCAGCCAGTGATTTTTGCGGTGCTGGCAATTGCTGCATTTGTCTTATCGCTGGTGCCACGTTTAATTCTGGTTGGGATTACCACGATCGGCATACTTGCATCTTTGATCATGGCGAATGTCATAGGAACTGAATTACCGGCTTGGCAGGTAACACCTGTCCAATTCGTAGAGTGGGGTAATGCCACTGTATTGGCTTTGGTGGCGAGTGGTCTAGGTATGGGGCTGTATTGGCAATCAAGTCTGGCTGTCGTAAAACAGCAGGATGTTGCGACTAAAACAGCCTTACCGATTTGGGTGGCGCAGCTATTAGCGATCATCGCCTTTGGTTTCTTTGCAGTAAAAGCTGAAATCCCTGCATTTGCTTTAATCGCAGCCATTGTCGCAGCCGCTGCTTTGCTTATGCAAATGGCACGTGAGCAGTTACAGCAACGCCAAATGAATATCATCATTCAGTGGGCGATTGTGATTGCTGCCACCTTGGTCTGGTTAATTCCAAATGTTGCTCCAATTTTCAATAATCTGCTGATTCTTTGGGGACTGGTGATCAGTCTGATTTATGCCTTGTTTGCTGGCTGGATCATGAAAATCAGCCATTTGCGTAAATCGATGAACTTCAGCTCAGAAGCGGTATATAACATCTGGCGTATTGCGGTTCGTATTGTCTTACCAGTATCAATTATTCTGGCGATTGTTGCGGTATTAGGACAATTTTTCTGATGACTGAGGCAATGATCTGGGTGGCCTATGCTACCCCGGAACAACAGTTTCATATTGCTGTACCTTTCCAGCCCGGCATGACTGCATTGGATGCAATTGAGCAAAGCGGAATCCGTGCACAGGTGGAATTGCCTGAACCTCTGAATCTGGGTATTTTTGGCGCTAAGCTACAGGATCATACCCAGCCATTGGCAGCAGGGGATCGGGTAGAGATTTATCGTGCTTTAACCATTAATCCCAAGGATATTCGCCGTAAACGCGCTGAGAAGAATCCGGTGGGCCGTTATGCCAAAGGTAACCGTTTCAAGCAAAATAAACGTTCTGATTAGTGGAATGTGGCTTTATTGAACAGATGGTCTGATTATTTGATAAATCAATCTATTTAATTAAAAAAACCCCTGATCATACAGGGGTTTTTTTATGCAAAACCGATTATAGTGGTGGGGCATTTAAGATCGCTTCTTTGGAACCTGGTAAACCTGGCTGAGATTCTGGAATGGTTTCCAGACCTTCAATACGCTCTACGATACCAGACTGATTAAAGTAAATTTTTAAATGCTGGCCTTGGGCTGCTGGGATCTTGGCTTTTTTAGCATAGGTTCCTGGGGTATAGTTGTAGATGTAGTCCCAGCGTAGTGGATTGAGCGGATCAGATACTGTTGGACTACCGAGCAGGAAACGCACCTGTTGGTGGCTCATTCCTACCTGAATTTTAGAGGCTTGTGCTTGAGTTAAAGGTGTTCCTTGAGGAATATCAACTTTGTACACACCTAATGTCGAACAGCCGACAAGCAATGAAGTGACGAATAACGTCAGCATGATTTTTTGCATTTTGCTACACTATCCCAAATTAATTATGATGCATTTGATCCAAGGATAGATCATACTGCATCTAAACTTTGTTGCCTATTCCAACTTTGATTTTGTTGAGAGACCTTTTTACATGCCTATTTCAAACCAAGATTTACGAAAAGCTGGACTGAAAGTTACCCTTCCACGAATTAAAATATTAGAACTATTAGAAAACTCTAGACGGCATCACCTTAGCGCTGAAGACATTTATAAGACTTTACTCGAACAAGGGGAAGATGTGGGTCTTGCAACTGTGTATCGTGTGTTAACACAATTTGAGGCAGCAGGGATTATTGAGCGTCATAATTTTGAAAATAATCACTCAGTTTTTGAAATTATGCAGGAAGATCATCACGATCACTTGGTTTGTCAAAATTGCAACAAAGTCGTTGAATTTACAAATGATGTTATTGAACATGAACAGCACGAAGTTGCGAAGAAATTTGGCTTTGCATTGACTGGTCATTCACTTAATCTTTATGGTTATTGTGACGCGCCTGAATGTCAGGAAGCTTACCGTAAGAAATAATTTAGCTTTAGGCTGAAATAAAAACAGGCTTTATTAAAAGCCTGTTTTTTTTATGCTTTGAAAATGATCAGGTTTGACCATCAAAAGTAATATTGGAATGCGCACGTAATAAATGCTCGCCACCTTCTTCTGATAGTTTGATTTGCAGACGCAGGTCGTTTGGTGAGTCAGCATGTTTTAGTGCATCTTTATAACTAATCTGCTTGGCCTTATACAGGTCATATAATGCCTGGTCGAAGGTTTGCATGCCCAGTTCACGTGAACGCTTCATCAGATCCTTGATTTCATGCACATCGCCCTTACGGATCAGATCCGCAATCAATGGCGAATTGATCAGGATTTCAATCGCTGCACGGCGGCCATTACCATCAATGGTGGGAATTAGCTGCTGTGCCACAATGGCTTTCATGTTCAGGGACAGATCCATAAACAGCTGGCTGTGACGGTCGGCTTCGAAGAAGTGAATGATACGATCGATGGCCTGGTTGGCGTTGTTGGCGTGCAGGGTCGCAAAAACCAGGTGACCGGTTTCCGCAAAGGCAATCGCATAGTCCATGGTTTCACGAGAACGGATCTCACCGATCAGAATCACGTCTGGTGCTTGACGCAGGGTATTTTTCAATGCGACTTCAAAGGAGTCAGTATCAATGCCGACTTCACGTTGGGTAATGATACAACCCTTATGCTGGTGCACAAATTCGATCGGGTCTTCAATAGTAATGATATGACCTTTGGAATTTTCATTACGGTAGCCAATCAAAGAGGCGAGGGAAGTCGATTTACCCGTACCGGTTGCACCCACAAAAATAATGATACCGCGTTTAGTCATCGCCAATTCTTTTAGAATAGGCGGTAATTTCAGCTCATCCATAGTCGGAATGACGGTTTCAATACGACGCAGTACCATACCTGGCTGATCGCGTTGCTGGAATGCGCTGACACGGAAACGTGCCGATTTGTCCGGGTTGCTGATGGCGAAGTTACACTCGCGTGTGTCCGCAAATTCCTTGCGCTGCTTCTCGGTCATGATTGAGTTAAGTAGCTGTCCCACAGCTGCACCCGGTAATTTTACCGAGCCAATCGGTACAATCTGACCATTAATTTTGATAGAGGGTTCAACATCGGCTGTAATGAACAGATCCGAGGCCTTTTTCTCTACCATGTAGTTGAGTAAGCCGTTAAAGTCCATGATAAAACCCCAAAAAAATTAATTATTCTTATAAGAATGATTCAGGCTGTTTTGCTGCAGTACGGGCGACTTGCGGACTGATAATACCTCTCGATACCAGCGTTTTCAGGCTTTGATCCAGCGTGGTCATGCCATAGTTGGCACCGGTTTGAATCGCAGAGTACATCTGTGCCACTTTGTTTTCACGGATCAGGTTACGGATCGCCGGAATACCGATCATGATTTCGTGTGCAGCCACACGCCCCCCCCCATTTTTCTTCAACAGGGTTTGCGAAATAACAGCTTGCAGCGATTCTGACAACATGGCACGCACCATGTCTTTTTCTTCAGCAGGGAACACGTCAATCACACGGTCAATGGTTTTTGCCGCTGAGGTGGTATGCAGGGTACCGAAGACCAAGTGACCGGTTTCCGCAGCAGTCAATGCCAGGCGGATGGTTTCAAGGTCACGCATCTCACCGACCAGAATAATATCCGGGTCTTCACGTAATGCAGAACGTAATGCTTCATTAAATCCATGCGTGTCACGATGCACTTCACGCTGGTTGATCAGACATTTTTTTGATTGGTGTACAAATTCGATTGGATCTTCGACGGTCAGGATATGGTCATAGCGGTTGTCATTGATATAGTCCAGCATTGCTGCAAGCGTCGTTGATTTACCCGAACCGGTTGGTCCTGTCACCAGTACAATACCACGTGGATATTCACAGATATCTTTAAAGATCTGGCCCATACCTAGATCTTCAATGGTCAGTACTTTAGATGGAATGGTACGGAATACTGCGCCTGCACCGCGGTTCTGGTTAAATGCGTTCACACGGAAACGGGCTACGCCTGGAACTTCAAAAGAGAAGTCAGTTTCCAGATTTTCTTCATAATCACGGCGTTGCTTGTCATTCATGATGTCGTACACTAGTTTGTGTACTTCTTTATGTTCTAGTGCAGGCAGGTTGATGCGGCGTACTTCCCCGTCCACACGAATCATGGGTGGTAAACCTGCTGATAAGTGTAAATCCGACGCACCATTTTTAGCAGAAAAGGCTAACAGTTCTGTAATATCCATAAGGTCCCCGAGTTCATTAAAATGTTATTTATTTTGCTAGAATAATAAGGCTTTCCCACAGCTTAACCAACACTTAGTTGATGAGCAAGGGAAAAAAATCCGCACGAAATGAGAACCCCATCAATGAATATGCTGCAACAGTCACGAAATCAGGTTTTAGCTCAGATCCAGTCCGCCTGCGCTCTGGCGGGGCGTGAGCCGGATTCGGTGCAACTTCTGGCCGTCTCCAAAACCCAGCCTAGCCCTGTGCTGGCAGAAATGTATCAGGCTGGTCAGCGTGCCTTTGGTGAAAACTATTTACAGGAAGCACTGGAAAAAATCACGGCACTCAAAGACATGGATATTGAGTGGCATTTTATCGGTCATGTGCAGCGCAACAAGACCAAACATCTGGCAGAAAACTTTGCCTGGGTGCATGGGGTGGATCGTCTGATTATTGCTGAACGTTTATCTAATCAGCGTAGTGATTCTCAAGCTGCACTTAATATCTGTCTGCAAGTCAATATTGATGGGCAGGATAGCAAGGACGGTTGTCAGCCTGAGGAAGTGGCCGATCTAGTAGCACAGATCAGTCAATTACCGAATTTGCGCTTACGTGGTCTGATGGTCATTCCTGCGCCAGAAAATAGTCAGGCTTTCGCAGATGCCAAAGCCTTGTTCGAGCAGGTCAAAAGCCATCATGCAAAACCTGAAGACTGGGATACTTTAAGTATGGGGATGTCTGCCGACATGACCGAGGCGATTGCAGCAGGTTCTACCATGGTACGTGTGGGAACTGCCTTGTTTGGCGCACGTCCTAAAAAAACGGACTGATTTATACTGACAATTGAGTTTTGGGAAAGCGTTATTGCAGAGTAGTTGATAACGCTTTTTTTCTTTGGGGTTCCAGCCATTTGGCCATGAACCAGGCAAAGAAAATTAAGCTGCACATGCTCATAAATAAGGATAAAACGGCACCCTCAAGACCATGATCAAGCGTTGCAGGAAAGCAGCCTAGAATAAAAAGCAGTAAAGGAAAATGGGTGACATAAAGTGTATAGGAGAAATTTGCAGACTGAGGCCAAACTGGTTGATATTGGCTTTGTTGATGTTGCAGCTGCACAATCCAGCAGACAAAGGCGAGCCCCATACACAGGTTAAATGGCACAAAATAATTTACACGATATAAGTCAGCCTGTTCAATGACATGAAACTGGTAAGCATCCGCACAGGCAATCATAAATGCCAGACCAAATAGGCCCAATTTAATGGGTTGTAGTCGACTTAAAAAACGCAGCTGGGTCTGCCGGAATGAATTGGCAAAGGCAACTAGCCAGAGCAGGAAATAAAACAGAAACTGATAGTTCAGTAGAGAAAGCCCTAGAAGCAAGATAAAAAAGCCGATTTTAGCGATTCCAGAATCTTTTAAAAAAGGCAGAAATCCGGCCAGTACATAAAACCAGACTTCAAAGCTCAGGCTCCAGAGCGGCGCATTGGCAGATACCGTCGGTGTAATAAAGCCGTTTAGAAAGAATAAAGAACCTAAAAAATCCTGAGTGTCAATGTTATATGCAGTCCGAATCATCATGCCAAAACTGTTCTGGAACTCATGGCTATGTGAAGCAAAAAATGTAGGTGCTAGCGCATATAGAATCAGACTGAAAGCGGATGCAAACAGAAACGGCGATAAAATGCGCCGATAACGCTGCCGTATATACTGCCGCAGATTAAAATTTTCATGTTGTTGGATGTTGTTCTGGATCGAAGTCCCGATTAAATAGCCACTGAGCACAAAAAAGATCATCACAGCAGCCTGGCCTAATAGACGTACCCAGGAATATAGGCTCAGATCAAAAGGCGCGATAAAAGCCTGAAAACTATGACTGAATAGCACCACAATGGCACTGATACCCCGTAAGCTCTCAAGTTGTAAGCTGAAATAGGGCGAGAGCTTGTTCGGGATAGAGTTCATGCTTTAACCTATAATCTGAATGGTACTGGCACCGGCACCGACCGGTTTAACCTGAATCTGAACCGGAATCCGTTCATGCATCTCCTGTACATGTGAAATTAGCACCACTTTACGGCCCTGACTCTGCAAATGATCCAGTGCATTCATGACCATATGTAAGGAAGCCGGGTCTAAAGTACCAAAACCTTCATCAATAAATAGCGATTCTAGTTTCATTGAGCCGGAAGCCATATTGGCAATCGCCAAGGCCAGAGCCAGAGAGACCAGGAAGGTTTCACCGCCAGAGAGTGACAGGACAGGACGCACTTCGCTGTTCATATCCAGATCGATAATCGCCAGACTTAAACTGTCTGGAATCCGGTACAGCTGATAACGCGGAGCCAGGGGCTGTAATTGCTGATTGGCATATTCGACCAGAATATCCAGGTGATGTTCCTGCGCGATTTTCTGGAATTTGGTGCCTTCCTTATGGCCGATCAGGTCATAGATCCGACCCCAACGATATTCTTCAGCTTTGACCTGTTCAATCTGATGCTGGTAGCGTTGTAAGGTCGATTGGTTATTGGCATGTATTCTTAATTTGGTGGCAACCTCATTACAGGCATTTTCCTGTTCAGCTTTTTCCTGTGCCAGACTACTTAAGCGCAGTTCAACTTCTTCAAAGCTAAGTTCAGGCTTGGATTTCAAATGATACTGATATTGTTCTTCCAGAATGTCCCAAGCCGTTTTGGCATTTTCAACCACCTGATGTTGTGCCTGTAATTGCTGGCGAATTTGCTGATGCTGTTGCAAGTCAATATTCAGGCAATGCTGGATATGCTCGGCATCAAACGCAGGATGTATATTTTGCCAGTTCTGAATAGATTGCTGGCATTGCCTAATCTGCTGTTCTAGTTGCTGAATCTGGGTGATGAAACTCTGCTTTTTCAGTTCAGCCTGTTGTAAACGCTGATCATGCTGCTGGGTCATCAGACTCTGTGCCCGTAATTGTTCATCCAACGCCTGTTGTTGTTGCTCCAAACGGTCACGCCATTCTTGTGCCTTAGGATATGTCTGACCGGCATGGGTAAGGGTCAGATGGTTGAGCTGTTCACGTAGCGCTTTACCCATATTCAGCGCCGTATCCATCTTTTGCTGTAACTGTGCATCATATTGTTGATGCAGGCTGAGCTGATCACGTGTTTTTTCAATCTGCTGGTTTAAGCTTTGGATGTGAGTCTCTAGGGTTTTGAATTCCTGAGACTGTTTCTGACGTTGTTGCAGTTGTTGGGATAACTGCTGACAGCTTGATGAGGCATCAGTAATCCAGGATTTCTGCAAGGACTCAGGCAGTAGATTAAGAACCGGATGAATCATTTGTTCTAGCTGTAAATGCTGCTGCATGCTAAAACGTAGTTGATCCAGCTGTTGCTGTTGCTGACGCCATTGTTTCCAGTCACTTTGCTGATTTTGCAGGGTCTGGACTAGCTGCTGTTGTTCTTGTTGAAGTTGAAGCACATGCTGACCAAGCTGTTGCTGCAAATGATCTGTACTCTGGCTTAAATCAAACAGCAAATCAAATTGCTGAAGATCCTGATTTAATTGAACCTTCTGCTGTTGTAGTGTCGTATTGAGCTGACTGCTGCGTTGCTGATATTGCTCAATTAGGGTTTGTAGTTGAGATTGCTGGATTTGTGCTTGCTGCCATGTCTGAGTCAGTTGCTGTAGTTTTTTCTGAGCTTCCTCAAGCTGCTGGTCATGTAGCTGTTGCAAAGCATTTTCTAGTAGTTCCTGATGCTGTACAAAAGGATGCTCATGACTGCCACAGACCATACAAGGCTCATTTGGTTTCAGCTGTGCACGTAATTCCTGAACACTTTGTGCCTGTAATAAACGTTGCTGAGCCAGTACTTGTTGCAATTGTTCGAAAGCCTGTTCTGCTTCCTGACGTTGTTGCTGTAATTGAACCAGCTCAGTTTCTAGTTGCTTTAAACGATCATGATAGCTTTCTAACTCGCGGTTCAATTGCAGGCTTTCAGTTTCTAAGCCAGCCATTTGCTGTACGGTTCGCATTAAAGCTTCAAGCTTCGAATGCTGGGTACTGAGTTGCTGTTGTTGGGTCTGGAACTGTTGGATTTGCTGTTCAAGCTGGTCCAGATGAGTATAGCGCTGAGTGAGTTCCTGCAAGCTGGCAGATAAAGCCTGTTGCTGCTGTTCCAGTTCAGCCCGGCTGGATTGGAAAAGTGCCGGGTGCTGCCGCATGAATTTCTGATGCAGTTCCTGATAGTCCCGCAGGCGTTGCAGAGTCGCCTGCGGTTCGTCATCAAAAACCGCTAAAAAGCTCTGTTGTTCCAGTTGCTTTTGAATCTGCTGGTACTGAGCCTGCACCTGTTGTAACCGTTGCTCAGTCTGCACCAGTTGATTCTGAACAGGCTGAATCTTCTGGGTTCTATAGGTCTGCTGTTCAGCTGCAAGCTGTCTGTACTGATCGCCAATCGACAGCATTTCATGATCCAGCTTGAGTCCCTGATCCAGATAAGGTTTGATCTTCTGGAACTCTTGTTGCTGCTGTTGTTGCTGTTGCTGAATGTGCTGCAACTTGTGCTGTTCGCTATCACGCTGCTGTTGAACTGCTGTGAATTCGGCAACAAAGTTTTGCTGCTCAGTCAGTAAATGGCTACGCTGCTTCTGAAACTGCTGTTGCTGGACAAACTGTTCCCGAATCTGCTGAAACTGGTCCAGTTGATCTAATAACTGTTTTTGCGGTGCCATCTTCTGTTCAGCATCCAGTTGAACCGTATAGATTTCTTTTTTTGCCTGAATTTCAGTATAAAGATAATGCTGCTGGCGATGCCATTTCAGGTCATTTTCCAGTACCTTTTCACTCTGGTTTAGATGCTCAACCGCTTGTTTTAAAGTAGTGTGTTGCTGCTGTAAGGCAGAAATATCTTCTTCAGATAACAGTTCCAGATGACCGATTAATTTTTCCAGGTCAGCACGTTTTTGTTTTACTTCACTATGTTTTTCAAATGCTTTTTGGCTGACCAGACTGAAAATCTGAGAATTGGTCAGATATTCAAGTAGATCAGCACGTTCATTATCTTTGGCTTTTAGAAAGGCACCAACCTCAGACTGTGCTAGTAGAACCGCACGGGTAAACTGCTCGAAACTCAAGCCGACCAGTTTTTCAATCAGCGGCGTGCATTCAGAAATTTTCTGGTTCAGCACCCGTTGATCATCCAGACAGGTAATGGCACGATCGACCTTTAAATTACCATCCACTTTCTGCCGGGCACGACGAATTTCCCAGCGTGCCGTATAGCGTTTCTGGTCTAAGGCAATAAACTCAAGCTCGGCAAAACCCTGTACGCAACCACGGCGCAGAATATTTTTGGAATCCTTGATCGAGACATCCTGTCCACCTGCATCTTTCAGACTACCTGTGGCACCTTTTAAACGTGGAATTTCGTTGTACAGCGCCAGACACATGGCATCGAGCAGGGTGGATTTTCCAGCACCGGTTTTTCCGGTAATCGCAATCAGTCCGGCATGTGCCAGAGGATTTGATTCAAAATCAATATGATGCGTACCAGCGAGAGAGGCGAGGTTATTTAGGCTCAGACGGATAATTTTCATGGCTGATCCTAAGCTTGTTGTTTTTGTGCAAGTTCATGTTGGGCTTCGACCAGTAACTGCTGAAAATCCTGCTGCACCGAATGATCCTGGCTATAGCCCATTTTTTCCCAGATATTGAAAAACAGTGTTTCTGGTGTTGGAGGTGCCAAGTCAATTTTAGAGCTATCGGTCTGATCTTCTGCTTGTCGTTGATAAATCCGGCTGATGCGTAGCAGACGATAACGATTTGGCGGCAGTGCCTGTTCAATCTGCTGACGTAAATCTACCGGTGGCGGTGCATCGGTAGTATATTCAATTTCCAGAAAATGTCGTGCTGCCAGATGCTCAATTTCCCCAGTCGGCAGTGCTTTTACTTTGCTGAGCAGATTTTCCAGATTTTCTCGAATTCTAAATAGCTCGACAGTACGAGGAACTTTCAGCGCTTCAAACTGAAAACGCTGTTCAGCATTTTGTTCAGGATCGATTCTGACTTCAACAACCTGATGCGAATAGTTGATCTCACTAAAGGATAGGGGAATCGGGGAGCCACTATAGCGAATATGCGGCTGACCGACTTTCTGCGGTTTATGCAGATGTCCCAGAGCGACATAGTCAATGACTTCATCAAATAGCGCCGTTGAGAGAGCCTCTTCATTGCCGACGATAATTGGACGTTCCGAATCGGAAGTTTCACCGCCTTGCATATGTGCATGTGACATAAGAATCAGTGCCTGATGTGGCTGCTTACGTGCTTTGGCTTCGGCAATCAACTGTTGGTGCAGATAGCTGATGGCATTCTGGCTATTATGGGTATGTTCATTAATACCGGTAATTTCGGCACTGCGCAAATAAGGTAGAGTTAGGCACCAGGCAATAATCTCTTGCTGCTGGTCATAAATCGGAACCAGCAAACGATCCAGATCAAGAGCATTGTCCGCAGTCCGGCCGACAATACCCACCGCTTTGGCATTGAATTTAGTGAGTAAAGGCTGAACCTGTTCAATCCGGTAACCTGAATCATGGTTGCCGGCAATCATCAGGGTTTGCATATGCGGTGCCAGCTCATGAGCATCGGCAAGGAACTGGTATAGCTGTCTTTGGGCACTGGAAGCGGGATTGATGACATCAAAAATATCACCGGCAATCAGTAGGGCATGTGGCTGTTTTTCCTTGATTTGTTCAAGGAGCCAATTCAGGAATTGTGCATGTTCAAATTCACGGTCATGGTTATGGAAAAATTGTCCCAAATGCCAATCAGAAGTATGTAGAAAATGAACTGCCATGTATACTCACCTTTATTTTTGCCTTCCTACTATAGAAAAAAGCCCAGCTAAAAATCTACTTGAAAAAAATATTTTGATCTATTTCATTGCTACACATCATTAAAACTATTTTCAGCGTAGTTTTGAATATTAGAATAATATCTATGAAATCAATAAAATATGATGTTTATATATAAAGTATTGAATCCAGTGTTTTTATTTTAAATTTTACTTCAGGCATTTTTCATAGCATCTGGGTAGCAGAACCAATATTTTTTATAAAAATTGCTAAAAACAGACTTGAAAAAATGCAGCCGATCATTATTTTATGCTGCATAAGAAGCTGATAAAAATTTGCAGGCGAATTGCTAAAAACGGTTCGTCCAAAAAATAAAAACCGACGATTCGAGTGATGATGAAATCGTCGGTCAAAGATTTGTGTATAGTGAAAATTTTGGCTGCTATTCAAAATTTTCTAAAACACTGGACTTATTGCTTTAGCAAAGAGAACGAAAATTTGTGGATGCCAGTCCAAATTTCCGAACCTTGTACCCTATATAACGTCAGCATCTCGCTTTAGGTTGACAATAAAATGAAAAAAAAATTAATTTTTTTTATACTAGTTGATTAATTGTCCTTGAGTCCTACTAATGGTGCCTCTAACTCGCTATTTTCTCTGGTTTTTCTTCCTATGCTTTATTTTTACCTGCATTTGCGGGGTTGTGGCGGCATTAATGCCGACTGGCATGGGTGCAGTATTAACCATTGTGCCTTATCTGGTAGCGATGATCTGGGTACTGTTTAAATTTTTAAAAAAGGAACAACGGGCGCCAACCCAAGCAGAACGTAAAAAATTCACCTTAGGATTCAGTCTGATTTACTGGGGCTATAATCTGGTATTTTTAATTCTAGGGATTGCTATTGCGACGCGTTCCAATCCGAATGCCTGGCAGGACTTTTTACTATATCTGCAACAGCCCCAATTTATGAGTATTGTCGTGATCATGTTCCTGCTCATCGCGATTCCGCTTTATCTGCTGACCTACTGGTTTTATGGCAAACAGGCACAGCGTATGGCAGCAAAAATGTTTGGCTAAGATTTCGACTCTTTATATCAAAATCGTTGAGATTAAATTCAAGATGCTAAATCAGGCTATATAGAAAATTAGAAGTTTTCTGTATGGCATGATGAGACAATTTTGCATTCATCGACCCATATCACTTTCCCGAATATTCTGATTCATAAGTGACGTATAATTTGAGCAATACAATAATAATGGCACAGAATAACCATGTATAAACCTGTAGTCCTCATGACAGGCGCCAGCGGTTTTATTGGCAGCCATCTGGTGAAATTTTTACTGGCTCGTGATTATGCCGTGATCGGCCTGACCCGGCAGAAAAAATTGCGAGAAGAGCATCCTGATTTTCACTGGATTAATAATCTGGAAGAATTGAAAAATCATCAGATTGACTATGTGATTAATCTGGCTGGTGAAAGTATCGGTCAGGGTCGCTGGACAGCCGCCCGCAAAAAGAAATTGCTGGACAGTCGGCTAAATACCACCAGGCAGTTATATGACTATCTAGAGAAAAATCAGATTAAGCCCAAACGTATTATTTCGACTTCAGCGGTCGGCTACTATGGAATCGATCCGCAAGAACACTGGGAGACGGTGTGTACTGAACAAAGTCCACCACAATCCATTTTTATGTCAGAACTGTGTGAGAAATGGGAAAAACTGGCCTTGTCCTATACCGGGCAGGACACCAAAATTGTTCGCTTTGCTGTGGTGTTTGGTCAAGGAGGCGGGATTCTTCCGCAGATGTTATTGCCAATTAAGCTGAATATATTTGGCCGGATTGGTCATGGGCGTCAGCCGGTGACCTGGGTACATCTACAGGATGTCATGCGGGCGATCGAATTTCTGATGCAGCAGCCGACCCAGCAACAGGTATTTAATGTGGTGGCACCTGAAAAAGTCAGTCAGGCGCAATTTGTCCGGATCGCAGCACAGGTGCTGAAGCGTAAACCTTTATTACCGTTACCAGCTTGCAGTATGAAAATGATGCTAGGTGAACAGTCACAACTGATTCTGAATGGTCAATATGTCCAGCCCAAAGCTTTGCAGGAAGCCGGATTTGAATTTAGCTATCCGACCCTGAAAGAAGCCTTGATTGAAATTTTAAACCGTTAAAGAGTGCGGCTGTAAACGCTGTACCGGACTATAAGGCTGTGGATCTACGATGGTCGGTTGTTCCAGGATTAACTGAGACAGCAATTTTCCAGAAGCAGCACCCATACATAAGCCATTACGGAACTGGCCAAAATTGGTCCAGAGATTGTTCAGATGCGGAATTTTGCCGATATAGGGAATGCCATCCGGGGAGCTTGGTCGTAGACCAGCCCACTGTTTCACAATTGGGAAATCAGCCAGCTCCGGTACCATTTCCAGGCAGGCTTCCAAAATATCCTGACGGATTTCAGCAGAAGGCGAAGTATCAAAACCGACCTGACGCATGCTGGAACCACACAGTACATGACCATCACGACGTGGAATCAGATACATGACCTTGTTCATGCACATGGTTGGTAGCCAGTTTTCTGGTGTTTTAAAGAGCAACATCTGGCCTTGAACCGGATGAACTGGAATGTCCAGACCGAGCTGTTCAGACCAGCGTGCAGACCATGCACCGGTGGCAATGACGAACTGATCTGCTTTAAAGCTCAGGCCATTTTTAGTGGAAACACTGTGTACATAATCTTGCTGGATATTTAGCTGACTAATATTGCAATGCTCTTGCCAAGTGACACGCGGATGCTGTTTAAGGTAAGCGATAATGGACTGTAACAGTCGCGGATTGCGGATATTGGAAAGTTCTGGAAAATAGATCGCCTGTTTAAATTTCGGATCTACTTTGGAATTGATTTGCTGGATTTGAGGCTGATTCAGATATTCGGCATGTTGCTGTGGATCCTGATATTGCTCGGCATAGCGCAGTCCAATTTCAAAATCCGTTTCATCAAAAATCAGCATACCGGTTTCGTGAATCTGGAAATCAATGCCAGTCACCGGTTGCAGTTTCTGGTTCCAGGCTTGATACAGCGGTTTGGCATGGCGGGCGAGGGCATTGACGGCATCGGGATAACGCCAGGGATACATCGGGGAGAGGATACCACCTCCGGCCCAAGAGGCCGCCTGTCCAGCCGCTTGCTGATCGAAAATCGTAATAGAACATCCCTGTTCAAGCAATTCCAGAGCTGACATCAAACCGGTGATGCCCGCTCCGATAATGGCGATATGCATTGCGCCAAGGTCCTTCTATTTTATTTCATGTCTTTCAGTTTGAGCGCCGCTTCTTCCGCAAAGTAGGTCCAGATACCATCTGCACCGGCACGGCGGCAGCACATCAGGGATTCAAGAATCACGCTATCAGATAACCAGCCATTCTGAATCGCAGCAGCCAGCATGGCATATTCACCACTAACCTGATAAATAAAAGTAGGTACACCGAAGGTATCTTTGACTTCACGAACCACATCCAGATAAGGCATACCCGGTTTAACGATGACCATATCTGCACCTTCCTGGATATCCAGTGCAATTTCATGCAATGCTTCAGCACGGTTACCGAAATCCATTTGGTAATTGTATTTATTGCCGCCTTTCAGGTTGCTGGCAGAACCAACCGCATCACGGAATGGACCGTAGAAACTAGACGCATATTTGGCTGAATAAGCCATAATAGAGGTATAGATATGGCCATTCTGTTCAAAGGCCTGACGAATTGCACCGATGCGGCCATCCATCATGTCACTTGGCGCGACAATATCAGCACCGGCTTCGGCATGGCTTAAAGTCTGCTTGATCAGTGCTTCAACCGTTTCATCATTCAGCACGTAACCGGTTTCATCAATGATGCCATCCTGGCCATGCGTGGTATAAGGGTCTAGCGCGCCATCAGTGATCAGCACCATTTCCGGTAATTCTTTTTTCAGCAGGCGAACGGTCTTCTGTACCAAGCCATCTTCATGCCAAGCGGCTTCTGCAGTCAGACTTTTATCTTCTTGTGGTGTGACTGGGAACAGCGCCAGCTTATTGACACCCAGTTCCAGCAAACGTTCTGATTTTTTTAACAACAAGTCAGCAGACAGGCGCTGCACATTTGGCATACTTGGAATGTCTTGGGTCTGATTTTGTCCCGGCAGCACAAATACTGGATAAATCAAGTGATCAGCACTGAGATGGGTTTCACGTACCATAGAACGTAAATGCTCATTTTTACGAATACGACGCATGCGAGTTGCAGGAAACGCGGGACGATTGAACGTATAGGTCATAAAAATCTCAGTAATCAGTATTAAACTAGGCCCCTATTGTAGCCCTATCTGAATTTTTTGGGCATAAATTAGCGGTTTTTTATTGTTGTAGTTTCGGGCAGACTTATGACTAAGACAGAAAGAAATTGGACAGGTAATATACATTTAGGTGCAAAAGTGGATATTGAAGTGGTCTTAAACCAGTTGGTACACGCTTTTAATACCTCTCCTTTTTTTAAGCATAATGGCATGACCATGCGAGTGGTCGATGGTCAGATCGAAGCATATGTTGAAATGCAGGATTTCATGATTGGCAATGTGGCATTTCAGATTCTGCATGGTGGTCTTGCAGCGACCATACTCGACAGTATTGGCGGAATTGTGGCGATGGGTGAGCTGTATAAGAAAGCCGAACCGGAAACTATTGCCGATACGATTAAAAAGGTATCACGTCTGGCGACGGTTGATATGCGCGTGGATTATCTAGCGCCCGGTCGTGGTAAATATTTTATTGCCCGTGCAGAAACCTTACGTTTGGGGCGTAAGGGTTGTACCATGCGTATGACCATGGTCAATGATGATGACAAGCCAATTGCTACAGCGATTGCTTCATATGCCTATTAATTAAGTTTATCTCCTCAATCCTGGCTCACTTCGGGCCCGAACTAAGCCCTTATTCCTGGAATAGGGGCTTAGTTTTTTAAACTTCCGAGTAATATTTTTTTGCATATTTTCTAATTTTTATTATTAGAATGCATGAAAATTAAATTAATACGGCTTTCTCATTTTACCCATTGATCAATAAACGGGATATGAATCTATACATTCATGTCAGTGCTGGTCAGTGTGGCTGCGTGACCAAGTCTGTTGGATTTAGGAAAAAATCAATGACAGATGTACAAGACACCCTGCCAGAAAACGCATCAGATACAACTTCGGATCAAGCTTTAAAAAATAAACGTAAAAAAGCCCTGAGTATTGTTGCCCTCCTTATGGTGATTGCACTGGTGCTGTTTCTGGTGTGGAAATTCTTTCTGAACAATTCAGTCAGTACTGAAAATGCTTATGTCGGTGCTGAAACGGCTTCTATCACGTCTATGGTGAGTGGCCAGGTTGCTGAAGTACTTGTCCATGATACCCAAGCGGTCAAACAGGGCGATATCCTGGCCAAAATCGATGACCGTGATGCCAAAATTGCAGTGGCTCAGGCACGTGCAGAACTGACCAAAGCCAAGCGCCAGTACAAACAGACTGCGGCCAATAGCGGGGCTTTAAGCTCACAGATTGGGGTTAGTGATGATGCAATTCGCAGTGCCGAAGCCCAGCTGGCTCAGGCTCAGGCAGCCTTACATAAAGCACAAGATGAATATACGCGTCGTGAAAAACTCAGTGCGAGCGGTGCAGTGTCTAAAGAAGAACTCAGTACAGCACAATCTGCATTGGATACGGCCAAAGCTGGCGTAGCTTCTGCTGAAGCGGGTCTGGCACAAGCAAGATCCAGCCAGAAAGCCGCACAAAGCAATTTAGCGGCGAATGAAGCCTTGATTCAAGGCGCGAATGAAAATTCGACTCCTGATGTACTTGTGGCTGAAGCCAAACTGAAACAGGCCGAGCTAGACTTAGAACGTACTGTAATTAAAGCACCTTTTGATGGGGTGGTTTCACGCCGTTCAATTCAGGTGGGTCAACGTGTTGCGCCAGGTACAATGCTGATGATGGTCGTACCAGTAGATCAGCTCTATGTTGATGCCAATTTCAAAGAAAGCCAGCTGGAAAAAGTCCGTGTCGGGCAGAAAGCTGAACTGACGTCTGATCTGTATGGTAAATCGGTGAAATATCACGGCACTGTGGTTGGCTTCTCTGGCGGTACAGGTTCAGCTTTTGCTCTGATTCCGGCTCAGAATGCAACGGGTAACTGGATCAAAGTGGTACAGCGTTTGCCAGTGCGTATTCAGCTGGATCCGAAAGAGCTGGCTGAGCATCCGCTACGTGTGGGTCTGTCGATGGAAGCTGAAATCCACTTCAAGAAGTAATTCCCGATGAATAAATATGTTCCATATGGGAATCTGACTGGCGGCAAGCTGATGCTGGCGGCCTTTGTGCTGGCATTGGCCAATTTCATGGTCGTGCTGGACATGACCATTGCCAATGTCTCGGTACCGCATATTACCGGTAGTCTGGCAGTTTCCAGCTCGCAAGGCACCTGGGTCATTACGTCTTATGCAGTCGCAGAAGCGATCTGTGTACCTTTGACAGGATGGCTGGCGGGTCGCTTTGGTAGCGTACGCCTGTTTGGTGTCTGCCTGCTGGGTTTTACCATTTTTTCGATTCTATGCGGGATTTCTACCAGTCTGGAAATGCTGGTGTTTTGCCGGATCGGGCAGGGGTTGTTCGGTGGCCCAATCATGCCGCTAAGCCAGACTTTATTACTGCGAATTTTCCCACCTGAAAAACAATCCCAAGCGATGGGGATGTGGGCAATGACCACCGTTGTCGGTCCAATTCTCGGTCCAATTCTCGGCGGTACGATTAGTGATAACCTGTCTTGGCACTGGATTTTCTTTATTAATATCCCGGTGGGTTTGTTCTGCGGTCTGGCTGCATTGAAGCTATTAAAACCAGCAGAAACTGAAACCAATGCTTTGAAGATTGATAAAGGTGGTTTGTTCTTACTGATTCTTTGGATTGGTGCGCTGCAATTAATGTTAGATCTCGGTCATGAACATGACTGGTTTAGCAGTTCCTTTATTGGGACCTTGGCGGTGCTTGCCATAGTCGGTTTAATCATCTTTACCATCTGGGAACTGACCGAACGGCATCCGATTGTAGATATCCGGATCTTCCGATATCGCGGGTTTACCTTTGCTGTGCTGTCATTGGCCTTTGCCTTCGGTGCCTTCTTTTCCAGTATTGTACTGATTCCACAGTGGGTGCAAATTAATCTGGGTTATACGGCCACTTGGGCAGGTTATTTAACCGCAACCATGGGTTTTGGTAGCCTGTTGATGTCACCGATTGTGGCGAAGATGGCGACCAAATATGATCAGCGCATTCTGGCCAGTTTCGGTTTGACCTTGCTCGCCGTTGTGACTTTGATGCGGGCATTCTGGACTACGGATGCTGATTTTATGGCATTGGCCTGGCCACAGATTCTGCAAGGTTTTGCGGTGCCATTCTTCTTCATTCCACTCTCCAATATGGCATTGGCCTCAGTCCAGCCTCAGGAAATGGCTTCAGCGGCTGGTTTGATGAACTTTCTGCGGACCATGGCTGGAGCGATCGGAGCTTCAATTGCAGTCACGATCTGGGATGATCATAGTAAAGTGGCCCGCAGTGAGCTGGTCGGTAAACTGAATGTCGAAGAAACTCAGAATACCTTAATGGCACAGGGCATGAGTTCGGACAGTGCCTTGGGTTATATTTCCAGTCTGGTGGATAAAGAAGCATTAACCCTGTCTGCTAATCACCTATTTTTGATTTTGGCGATGGTTTTTATTTTTGCTGCTTTAATCGTCTGGTTGGCACCACGACCGAAAGCGGGTGTGGGTGGAATGCCATCACATTAATATTTTCCAACATAAAAAACCGCTAACTATTTAGCGGTTTTTTTCGATCCGCAGATTCAAATCCCAAGTGCAACACATTTGTAATTAGTTGAAAAAGTTAGGTGTATTCATAGAATCATTAGACTTTTTCAACTCGCAATTGGAAAGCACACAATGAAGAAATACACCCAACTTTCTCAAGATGAAAGATACGAAATTTATGCTACTTTGA